>NZ_JCAFSU010000033.1:0-6641 GCF_059369555.1 Stenotrophomonas sp. YJH_SMC_21 | reverse complement strand
CGGCTTGGGTATGGGTGGGTGCCGACCGTTGGTCGGCTTGGGTATGGGTGGGTGCCGACCGTTGGTCGGCTTGGGTATGGGTGGGTGCCGACCGTTGGTCGGCTTGGGTATGGGTGGGTGCCGACCGTTGGTCGGCACTACCTCTCCGCTTCGGGGTAATCCATTGCCTGGTACCTCTCATCGATCTCCCATCGGCACCAGGCATACGGATACTCTCCCACGCAGCTCGCCAAGTTCGCCCTGACCGGGTTGGCGACGATATACATCGCATGGCGAAACAGTGATTCGTCAGAACGAATGGCGTGATCGTGATAGCTCGATTGCCAGAATGGTCCTGTCCTACCCAGCATGCGGTTGATCCGCAATGCACTGCTCGATTTGAAGCGTTGCATGATGTAGTCCAGCGAGAACGCACGGATCTCCACAAGCCAATGGATGTGGTCCGGCATGACCACATAGGCAAGTGAGTGCGTCAGGCCCTCAGCATCAATGCGACGGAACACATCCATCACCTCATGTGCCGCAGTGGCATCATCGAAGTAGCGTCGACGCTCCTGGATGACGGTGGTCAGGATGTAGGATTGTCCGATCCGGGAATGGCGGCCAAGGCGTAGGCGTGCGCGGCTCATGGGCCCAAGCGTGCGCCTGCCGCTACTCCGGTTCTATCGGGCAATCACGTCAGTACAGGTAGGCCCGGAACCATTCAATGGCTAGGCCCGCACTTCACCGCACTGACGGTTCAGTGCCGACCAACGGTCGGCACCCACCCGGGCAGGTCAGCCCAGCAGGGTTTCCAGCACGGCCATGCGCACGGCGACGCCGTTGGCGACCTGGCGCAGCACCCACGACTGCGGGCCGTCGGCCACCTCGTCGGTCACTTCCACGCCGCGGTTGATCGGGCCCGGGTGCAGCACCGCGGCATCCTTGCCCGCGCGCGCCAGGCGTTCGTTGGTCAGGCCGTACTGCGCGTGGTACTGCTCCAGCGACGGCACCAGGCCTTCTTCCATGCGCTCGCGCTGCAGGCGCAGCATCATCAGCGCGTCGACGCCTTCCAGCATCGCGTCGAAATCATCGCCGACCACGCAGCCCTTCAGGGTCTCGTCGTCCGGCAGCAGCGACTGCGGGCCACACACGCGGATCTCGCCCACGCCCAGCGTGCGCAGCGCATGCAGGTCGGTGCGGGCCACGCGCGAGTGCTTTACGTCGCCGACGATCACGACTTTCAGCTTCGAGAAATCCGGGCCCTTGGCCTGGCGCAGGGTCAGCATGTCCAGCAGGCCCTGGGTCGGGTGCGAACTGCGGCCGTCACCGGCATTGATCAGCGCGGTGCCCTCGCCTGCCGCATCGGCCAGTGCGGCCACGGCGCCGTCATCGGGGTGGCGCACCACGAAGCCGCGCACGCCCATCGCTTCCAGGTTGCGAAGCGTGTCGCAGGCGGTCTCACCCTTGCGGGTAGAGGAGGTCGAGGCGTCGAAATTCAGCACGTCCGCCCCCAGCCGCTGCGCGGCCAGCTGGAACGAACTGCGGGTGCGCGTGGACGGTTCGAAGAACAGCGTGCACACCGCCGAACCGGCCAGCACGTGGCGCTTGTTGCCGACGCGGCCGACTGCGGCATCGCGGATCTGCCCTGCGCGGTCGAGCAGCTGCAGCAGCGTCTCGCGCGGCAGGCCCTCCAGGGTCAGCAGGTGGCGCAGGCGTCCGGAGGCATCGATTTGCTGGGCAGTCATGGCGGGAGTCGGGCAGTCAGGGAATGGGGGTGGCGTCGTCCGGCGACGACAGCCAGCGGTCGATGATCACCGCCGCGGCCACGGCGTCGAGGGCGGCCGCATCACGGCGGCGCTTGCGCCCTTCGGCGCGCTCGACAGCGAAGCGGCGGGCAGCCTCGACCGAGCTGGAACGCTCGTCGATCATCACCACTGGCAGCTTGAAGCGTTCCCGCAGCTGGCGGGCAAAGCCCTGCGCGCGCTTGCGGTTGGGCTGGTCCTGGCCGTCCAGGGTCAGCGGGTCGCCGACCACCAGGCCGTCGGGCTTCCATTCCTTGAGCAGGCGTTCGATCGCGGTCCAGTCCGGGCCGTTGCCGTGCACATCGACCACGGCCACCGCGCGCGCATGCGCGGCGAAGGCACTGCCGATGGCCACGCCGATCCGTCGCGAGCCGACATCGAAACCCAGAACGGTGCCATCACGGCGGATCGCCGGGGCAGCAGAATCCGGCGCGGGCGTGATGGGCTCAGACATGGCCGCTGTAGTCGGTCAGCCGGAACAGGTCCACGCCGATGCGCGAGGCCGCACCCTGCCAGCGCTGCTCCAGCGGCAGCTGGAACACCAGCTCGGCATCGGCGGGCACGGTCAGCCAGCTGTTCTCGGACAGCTCGCTTTCCAGCTGCCCTGCGCCCCAACCAGCACAGCCGAGGGTGACCACGGCATTGGCCGGGCCTTCGCCGCGCGCCATCGCTTCGAGGATGTCGCGCGAGGTGGTCAGGTACAGGCCGTCACCCACGGTCAGGCTGGAATCCCACGCCCGCGCGTCGTCATGGATGACGAAGCCGCGCTCCGGATGCACCGGGCCGCCGTTGAGCACCATGCGCGCCTGCAGGTCGCCATCACCGGTGGTGATGTCCATCTGTGCAAGCACTTCACCCAGCGTGTACTCGGAAGGCTGGTTGACCAGCACGCCCATCGCCCCGTTCTCGTCGTGCTGGCAGATCAGCGCGACGCTGCGGGCGAAGGTCGCGTCGAGCAGCGACGGCAGCGCGACGAGCAGGTGATCGGCAAGGGAGGTCGGCGTTACAGGCATGGTCCTATTCTACCTGCTGGGGGCGGGATGGTCGCGCGATGGCATCGAACAGCGATGGGCTAGGATGGTGCTTTGCCATGGAAGGTCATCGATGCAGTCTTCAACGCCCCTGACCCTGCCGGCACGCAGCGCCATCGTCCTGCTTGCCCTGCTGCAGGGCCTGATGCTGTATGCCGCGCAGGAACTGTCCGACGCGTGGCCGTTCCGCGATATCGGCTGGCGCTACTGCTGGTACGCCTGGGTGCTGGCCATTCCCAGCGCGGTGGCGCTGAGCCTGGTGGAGCTGGGCCAGCGCCGCCTGTGGCTGCAGGCCGTGCTCGGCTCGACGGTGGTGCTGGCGCTGGCCGCCTGGATCGGCTGGAACCTCAATGGCGAGACCGCACTGGAATCGGGCGCGTTGCAGCTTCCGTTGACCCTGGGCATTGCCGTTGCGGTGTTCGTGGTCCTGCCCTGGTGGCAGTTCCAGCTGCAGCACGGGCACTGGCGTGCCAGTTATCCCGAGCTGTTCGAGCGCGCCTGGCAGAATGGTTTGACCCTGGCCTTGGCGGCACTGTTCACCGGGCTGACCTGGCTGCTGTTGTGGCTGTGGTCGGCGCTGTTCCAGCTGCTCGACGTGACCGTCTTCCGCGACCTGTTCCGGCAGGATGCGTTCATCGCACTGGCCACCGGCAGCCTGGCCGGGTTCGGCGTACTGATCGGGCGCACCCAGCACCGCGCCATCCAGATCACCCGCCAGGTGCTGTTCGCGATCTGCCGTGGGCTGTTGCCGCTGCTCTCGTTCATCGCCGTATTGTTCGTGCTGAGCCTGCCGTTTACCGGGCTGGAACCGTTGTGGAAGACCCGCTCGGCCGCCGGCCTGCTGCTGGTGCTGTCACTGCTGCTGGTGACGTTCACCAATGCGGTCTACCAGCAGGGGGAAGACAGCGCCCCCTACCCGCTGCTGCTGCGCCGGCTGGTTGAAGCCAGCCTGCTGGCGCTGCCGGTCTACGCCGCACTGGCCCTGTACGCACTGGGACTGCGCGTGGTGCAGTACGGCTGGACCCTGGACCGGTTCTGGGCGGTACTCGTCGCAGTGGCCGTGGCCGGCTATGCCGTGGGCTACGCGCTGGCGGTGCTGCGCCGGCAGCGCCGCTGGTTGCAGATGCTGGAGCCGGTCAACCGCTGGATGTGCTGGGCGGTGCTGGCACTGGCGTTGCTGGGCAATTCGCCGCTGCTGGACCCGGTGCGGCTTGCCCTGTCCAGCCAGCTGGCGCGCCTGCGTGCGGACCCGCCTGCAATCACCAGCAGTGACGTCAACGTGCTGCGCTTCGATCTTGGGCGCCGTGGCGTGCAGGCGCTGCGCGACCTGCAGCATGATCCGGCCATCACCGCCGATGCCAACGCGCCGCAGGTGATTGCGGCTGCGCTGGCACGTACCTCACGCTGGGACGACGGACAGCGCCTCGACAAGGGGCCGCAGGACGTCGTCGCCCTGCAGCGCGCGTTGAAGCTGGCCAAGGGATCCAGCTCGCCACCGGACGATTGGTGGCAGGCACTGGCCACGCGCGCGATCGATGGCGAATCCTGCGCCCAGAGCGAGCGCGACTGCCTGATCGTGCATCGCGACCTGGACGGCGATGGCACCGGCGAAGTGCTGCTGTGCGAGCTGTACACCCACCGTGGGCCGGACTGCGTGCTGTACGCACGTGGCAGGGATGCCCACTGGCGCCGGGCCGGTTCGCTGTTCGGCACCGTCAGCGGCCAGGCCGAGGCGATCAACCAGGCCCTGCGTGACGGCAAACTCACGCTCGTGCCACCGCGCTGGCCGATGCTGTCCATCGGCGGGCACCCTGCGCTGGCCATCGATCCCGAATCCGAATCCAACGAGCCTTCCCCATGAGCGGCTACTGCCTCATCGCCCCGGGCCATCCGGTGCACGACTACTACCACGCCAACGAGTACGGCTTCCCGCAGCGTGACGAGCGCGAGCTGTTCGAACGGCTGGTGCTGGAGATCAACCAGGCCGGCCTGAGCTGGGAAACGATCCTGAAGAAGCGCGAGGGCTTCCGCACGGCCTATGACGGCTTCGATGTGGACCGCGTGGCTGCATACGCCGAGCAGGACATCGAGCGCCTGCTGTCGGACGCGGGCATCATCCGCAACCGGCTGAAGGTGCTGGCGGCCATCCACAACGCGCAGGTGATCCAGCAGCTGCGGGCCAGCCACGGCAGCTTCGCGTCGTGGCTGGATGCGCACCACCCGCGCAGCAAGGCTGACTGGGTGAAGCTGTTCAAGAAGACCTTCCGCTTCACCGGCGGCGAGATCACCGGCGAGTTCCTGATGAGCCTGGGCTACCTGCCCGGTGCGCATGCCGAGGACTGCCCGGTGCATGCGCGGCTGCTGACGCTGTCGCCGCCGTGGTTGCAGGCCACCGCCCGCTGATGGATATCCGCCGGGCATGGCCCGGCGTCATCACGCGTGGGTTCCGATAGTGCCGGCCGCTGGACGGCAACCCCGTTGAACGGTCACACGCCCATGTAGCGGCCGGGGCGGTGGTTGAACATCAGCACCAGGCTGAGCACCACCGCGCCGATGGCCGAGTACAGCACCTTCGACGGCGACAACACGAAGAACGCGGCCACCATCAGGCAGGCGTCGTAGGACATCTGCACCTTGCCCGCGCTCCAGCCGCGGGTGCGCTGCAGGTACACCGCCAGGATGCCGATGCCGCCGAGACTGGCACGATGGCGGATGAAGAACAGGATGCCCAGGCCGGACAACGCGCCACCGACGATCGCCGAATACAGCGGGTCGATGTGCGAGAAGTCGATCCAGCGCGGCAGCAGGTCGGTCAGCACGCCACAGGCGGTGACCGCGGCGAAGGTCTTCAGGGTGAATTCCCAGCCCATGCGCCGCAGCGCCACCCAGTAGAACGGCAGGTTGACCAGCACGAACACCAGGCCGAAGTTCCAGCCCATCGCGTAGTGCAGCAGGAACGCCATGCCCGCCATGCCGCCGATCATCAGCCCGCCCTTGGCGAAGATGGCCAAGCCCAGCGAGGCCACCATCGTGGCCAGCACCATGCCCTGCACGTCCTCGGCGATCGAGTGGCGCAGCGCTTTTTCGTCGGCGGTGGTGCCGGCGCTGTCGGGCGGCGGGGTCAGCGGACCGGCGGTGACCAGGTGGCCGTCAGCGTCGTCGCACGGCGCGGGGCCATGGGAGGGAAGGGACATACGGGTGGGGAACAGCAGGTGGGGAGCGGTATTAGACACGATCTGCATGACAGTTGCAGATGAAATCGTTCAGCTGAATGCGCCCCGCCCGATCTCCGGCCCGCCGCTGCTCAACCCTTGCTGGCCAGATGGTGCGCCACCAGCGCGTTGGCATGGCCATGGCCCAGCCCATGCTCACTTTTCAGGAAGCTGACCAGTTCCATGTGTTTCAGGCCCTTCTTCGCGGCCAGCAGCCCGAACCAGTGCGCCACCGGCTGCCCGTAGGTCTTCTCGATGGAGGGGAAATACGAGGCCGGGCCTTTCGGCTTGGTGTCAGTGCTCATGTGCAGCTCCCGTTGAAGTCGTTCATTCGACGAACCACAGACGCAGAAATCGACATACCCACACGTCCGACCCAGTGCCGACCAACGGTCGGCACCCACCAAAGCAGAATGCCGTTCCAACAGCTCACGGGAAACTGTCGAAGGTGGGGTGGGTCCGGTTGAGGGGGCGTGAGCCGCATGGATGCGGCGACCAAGCCTTATCTGATGAAAATCTGTCAGCGTAGGTGTCGAGAGCCGGCGTGGGCCGCCGTACGAGCCTGGATCTCGACGATCGCCATGTAGCTTGGCGCCCACGCCGGAATCTCCCTT
>NZ_JCAFSU010000032.1:0-8972 GCF_059369555.1 Stenotrophomonas sp. YJH_SMC_21 | reverse complement strand
GACCGATGTGGAGGTCTTGCAGGCCTCTTTGGCGACCTGCAGTTTGAAACGTGCGTCATATCTGTTCATGTATCCCTCGGGGTTGGATCTGACGTCCAACTCCCGGGGGTCACTTCATGGACGGGTTTACGGCGTCCCCCGCGAACCCGACCGTCCCGGCCAACCCTGGGATAGCAATACGCGACCCGCCACGAGGGGCTCCGCCGTTCGCCGTCCTACTCCACCCCCTCACGCTCGATCGGCACGCTGCGCGGATTCTGCATGTGCTCCCGTGCCGCGCCATAGCGCTGCTGCCGCTTGTGGTGGAACGCCACGAACTCATCCCGTGGCAGCGGCCGCGAGAACAGCCAGCCCTGCGCGAACTCGACCTTCCGGGTATGCAGGTACGCCAGCTGTGCCTCGGTTTCCACGCCCTCGGCCACCACCCACAGGCCCAGCTCCTTGGCCATGTCGATGATGTGCGGCGTCACCGGGCTGGTCGCGCTCTCGGTGCCGATCGCATCGATGAACGACTTGTCGATCTTCAGCGCATCCAGTGGCAGCTGCTCCAGGTACTGCAGGCTGGAGAAGCCGACGCCGAAATCATCAATGGCCACGCTGTGCCCGGCCCGACGTGCCTGTGCCAGCATCGTGCGGGCGCGGTCCAGATCGAGGAAGCCGCGCTCGGTGGCTTCCATCCAGATCTGCTGCGGCAGGATGCCGCTGCCGGCCATGTGCTTGGAGATCATCTTCAGCGCACGGCCGCTGCTGATGTCTTCGGCGGCCAGGTTGATCGCAATGTGCGCGCTGCGGTCGGCCACCAGCAGTTCGCGCATGTCGCGCACCACGTTCTCGATCACCAGATCGGTGACTGCGGCGATCATGCCGGCCTCTTCGGCCAGCGGAATGAACAGGTCCGGCCGCACCTGGGTGCCATCCGGGCGCTGCCAGCGTACCAGCGCCTCGGCGCCGACGCAGATGCCGGTATCCAGTTCGATGATGGGTTGATAGTGCAGGTACAGCTCGCGGCGGCGGATCGCCGTGGCCAGCTCGCCGCGCAGGGACAGGCGGCGACGCGACAGCCAGATCACCAGGCCGGCACCGATGGCGGCCAGCAGAACGCCGATCGGCACGAACAGCCAGGCCTGCTGGCGGAAGGTCGCGGCAAGCGCGGTACGCGGCGTGGTTGCGATCGCCAGCCACTCTTCGTTGCGCGCGGTGGCGTACAGGGTGTTGTGGTCCAGGCCCTCACCGGGCGCGCGCAGCAGGGTTTCCAGCAATGCCGGATCCATGCCGTCCTGCCTGGCCAGGAGGCGGCCGTCCGGGCTGGCCAGGGCAAGGCGCACGTTCGGGTCGGCGATGACATCGACGAAGCGGCGCGGATCGACCAGCACGTCGTAGTTGCCATACAGGATCGACAGGACCTGGCGCCGTCCGCTTGCCTCGGGGCGCACATCCACGGCGATGCCGGCGCCATCACTGGTGACGTGGTCGGACCTGGGCTGGTTGACGTCGGACAGGAACGGGCCCCACGACGTGCAGCGCAGCTTGCCACCCTCGAAGTAGCCCATCTGGTCGACCGACGGCGAGGTCATCACCAGCGTCTGCATGCGCCGGATGTGGTCCGGCCCGCACGGATCGTAGGCGCCGGCCTCGGCGGACTTCAACGCGGCCAGCGCTTCCAGGTAGGACTGGTCGGCGCGGCGCAGGGTGCGGCCGGCGATGTCGCGCAGGCGCTGCTGCTCGACACTGACCGCACGGTCCCAGGTGGCATAGGCCATCACCGCGATCGGCACGGCTGCGGCCAGCAGCGCCAGTGCGGTGCCGCCGGTGATCACGCGCAGCCGGCTCATGGCCGGGGCTCCAGCGGGGCGGGCAGGGCAGGGCGCATGGTCGGGCCGATCCTTGGGCAGGTGCGGCTATCTGAGCATGGCGCCGGGCCGGGCGGAATGGGATGAATCCGGTATTCGGTCACATTGTGATGAAAGCGGCCAAGTTTGACGGGATTGGCCCATCCGACGCTGGCGCTCCGGCCTGTGGAGGACTACCGTCGAACGCTTCGCCCGCCCTTTTGCCCGCGCCCATGACCGAGCCCGCAACGCCCCCCGAGCACCTGCGTCGCAGCCTGTCCAACCGCCACCTGCAACTGATCGCCATCGGTGGTGCCATCGGCACCGGCCTGTTCATGGGCTCAGGCAAGACCATCAGCCTGGCCGGCCCGTCCATCGTCTTCGTCTACCTGATCATCGGCGCGATGCTGTTCTTCGTGATGCGCGCGATGGGCGAGCTGCTGCTGTCCAACCTGCAGTACAAATCCTTCATCGATTTCTCCACCGATCTGCTCGGCCCCTGGGCCGGCTTCTTCTGTGGATGGACGTACTGGTTCTGCTGGATCGTCACCGCCATTGCCGATGTGATCGCCATTGCCGCCTACGCGCAGTTCTGGTTCCCCGGGCTTGACGCCTGGAAGCCGGCGCTGGCGTGCGTGATGCTGCTGCTGTCGTTGAACCTGGTGACGGTGAAGCTGTTCGGCGAAATGGAATTCTGGTTCGCGCTGATCAAGATCGTGGCGATCTGCGCGCTGATCATCACCGGCGCCGGCCTGGTGGCGTGGGGCTTCACCTCGCCCAGCGGCCACACCGCGTCGCTGTCGAACCTGTGGAACGACGGCGGCATGTTCCCGATGGGGCTGGTCGGTTTCTTCGCCGGCTTCCAGATTGCGGTGTTCGCCTTCGTCGGCATCGAGCTGGTCGGCACCACCGCCGCCGAAACCGCCGACCCCGAGCGCAACCTGCCCAAGGCGATCAACTCGATCCCGGTGCGCATCATCATCTTCTACGTGCTGGCGCTGATCGCGATCATGGCCGTCACCCCGTGGCGCCAGGTGGTGCCGGACAAGAGCCCGTTCGTGCAGCTGTTCGTGCTCGCCGGCATCCCTGCCGCCGCCAGCCTGATCAATTTCGTGGTGCTGACCTCGGCCACGTCCTCGGCCAACAGCGGCATCTTCTCCACCAGCCGCATGCTGTACGGCCTGGCCGAAGAGGGGCACGCCCCGCGCGGGTTGTCGAAGTTGTCACGCGCCGCCGTGCCCGCCCGTGGCCTGCTGTTCTCGTGCCTGTGCCTGCTCGGTGGCACGCTGCTGATCTACCTGATTCCGAACCTGGTGACCGCCTTCACCCTGGTGACGACGCTGGCGACGGTGCTGTTCATCTTCGTCTGGTCGCTGATCCTGGTGGCCTACATGGCCTATCGCCGTCGCTACCCGGAGCGCCATGCCGCATCGATCTTCAAGATGCCCGGCGGTGTTGCCATGTGCTGGGCCTGCCTGGTGTTCTTCGCCGCCGTGCTGGTGCTGCTGAGCCTGCAGGCCGACACCCGCCAGGCGTTGATCGCCAGCCCGGTGTGGTTCGTGCTGCTGGGCGTGGGGTATTGGGTGCGTCGGAGGACCGCGAAATGACCGGGGATGCGGGGGCGGCAATGCCGGAAATCGGAAACGTCGGTAGAGTCGACTGTTAGTCGACTGCTCTCCCGTGGGCCACCGGAAAACCCCGCGCTGCGCGCGATAGTCGACTGACAGTCGACTCTACCGCCGCCGGCGCCGGCGCCGGCGCCGGTGCCCGCGCGGGTGCAGGGCGCAGCCCTGCCGGCCCCCATTCACCCAACATTAGCGGGCGCGGCCGGATGATCCGGCCGCCATGCCCCGTCACCCTCTCCTGCTTGCGCTGTTGCTGCTGCCCAGCCTGTGGCCCGGGCTGGCCGCCGCGCGCACCGTCTACCGCTGCGTGCAGGGCAACACCGTCAGCCTGGCCACCGCGCCGGAACCCGGTTCACGCTGCACCGCGAAGGAAATCGACGACAACGCCATCCAGACCCCGAACCTGTGGGGCAACATGGGCGTGTTCAGCGGCGTGCTGTACGAGCGCGAGCAGGATGGCGCGCTGGTCTACTCCACCCGCAACCTGCCCGGCTCGCGGGTGTTCCTGAAGTTCACAGTGGCCACGCCGCCGGGCGAACCTGCCCACGAAGGCCTGGGCAAGGTCGGCAAGCCGCAGTTGGCGCAGCACGCCAAGCAGTTCAAGGCCGCGGCCAAGGCCACCGGTGTCGATGACGCATGGCTGCGCGCGATTGCCCATGCCGAAAGCAACTTCGATGCGCTGGCGGTCTCGACCAAGGGCGCACAGGGCGTGATGCAGTTGATGCCGGAGACCGCACAGGAATATGGCGTGCGCGATCCGTTCTCGCCGCAGCAGTCGATCGAGGGCGGCGCGCGCTACATGCGCGCGCTGCTGCGCCGCTACAACGGCGATCGCCCGTTGGCGGCAGCCGCCTACAACGCGGGCATCGGTGCAGTCACCCGCTACAAGGGCGTGCCGCCCTACGCCGAAACCCTGGCCTATGTGGACAAGGTGATGGCCCTGTATGCACGCTACCGCGAAGCGATGGGCATCCGTACCGAGGTGCCAGCCCGCTAGGCGGAAGGTGTAGTGCCGAGCCCACGCTCGGCGCCACAGGACATCGGCTCAGCGCGAGGTGGAAGTGCTGACCAGTTCGTAGCGCTCGATGCGGCCCAGGCGTGCCACCTCGGCCTGCACGTCGGCACGTTGCTTCAGCGCACGCCAGGCCGCATCGATCTTCACGTCGCCTGGCAATGACGGATAGGTGCGCATGTCCTGCAGGCTGGCCAGCGTCTCGCCACGGTCGGTGGGGGAGCGCAGCTGTTCGATCAGCACTGCGGCTGCGCCGTCCAGGTTGCCTTCGTCCAGCAGCATTTCGCGATGGAACAGGCGCGCGTCGTCGCGCTGGGCAAGGATCACCGAGCGTGCGGCTTCCATTGCCTGGGCATCGCCGCGTTCGCGGGCGGCAGCGAACTGCAGCAGTGCCTGGGCCGCCTTGCCGTAACCGGCCAGGCCTGGCATGTCATTCACTGCGGCAGCAGCGTCCTGCATGCGGCCCAGCGAACTGAGCACGAAGCCGACGTTGAACTGGTGCTCGGCACCATCCGGGCCCAGCGCGCCGATGCGTGCGGCCAGCCTGGCTGTGGCCAGCGCATCGTCGGTACGGCCCAACCGGCGCAGCGCCGTAAGCCGGCTGTTGAGCAGCCATGCCACCCATTCGGCTTCCGCCGCCGAGGGCGACTCACCTTCGGCCGCCGCACCGGCCATGCCATCGGTCAGTGCCAGCACTTCCTCGTTGCGGTCCAGCATCAGCAGCGTACTGCTGAACTCGGCCATGCGTGCGTCCAGCGCCCGGTCGAGCAGGCCGGAGACCCGCAGTTCGTCGAGGTGTTTCTGTGCAGCCTGCACCGGATCGAAGCGGGCATCGGCGCGGTCGACATAGCGATCAAACCGCTTGTCACTGCGCAGGCGGATGATCTCGGCGGGGCCGGTGATGCGCGCCAGCGTGGCGGGAATCCTGTCGCCACGGCCGTTGTCGGCCTGCAGCGTGGCCAGTGCCAGCCACAGCCCGGTGGGTTCCAGGCCGCCGCTCTTCCAGCCGTTGTCGAACAGCGCCTGCAGCAGTTCCATGCGCTGCTGGGGCTGGTCCCGCAGGCGGAACTGCAGGTAGTTGATCGCGTGGTGGTCCACCGGCAACGGCGCGTCGGCATGCTTCAGCGCTTGCACCAGGTGCTTCGTGGCAGGTGCCGGTTGGTTCTCGGACAGTTCCACCGAGACCAGGGTCAGCAGGATCTGCGCATCCTCCGGCAGTGCTTCCTGCGCGCGCTGCAGGTAGCGTCGGGCCTGATCCGGCTTCTTCTGCACCATTGCGGTCCAGCCGGCCACCTGCGCGGCACGGCCGCGGTGTTCGGCATCGAAGTCATCCAGCATCGGATCTTCCATCAGCCGTTCCATCGCGATCAGCGCGCCCAGCGTGTTGCCACTGCGCGACTGCTGGATGGCTTCATCCCATCGCGTGGCATAGGCCTGGTGCATCGCATCGGCGGTGACGGACGGCTTCTGCGGCACCACCGTGATCGAAGCAGTGGCGGATGTGCTGGCCAATGCGGCAAACAGCAGGGCGGCGACGGGGAGGATGCGGGGCATGGAGGATTTCCATCCGTGGGAACCGCATTGAACCCGCTGCAGCCAGCGAGAACAAGCGCGATGGATGGAACTCTGGCGTTTGACCGCACGATTGGCCATGGCGGATCGTGCGTTCAGCGACTATTGTCGGTGCCTCTTCAGACGGCAGGCAGGCAGCGCAGCACGATGGCACGGTGGCAATGGATGGCGGCAGGCGTAGCATTGGCGACGGTAGTGGCATTGGCCGCAACCTGGTGGGAGACACCGCTGCATACGCTGGCTGAACCGGCGGGTCCGGTTCCAACGCCGCTGGCGTGGACCGCGCAGATCGAACCGCTGGCCGGCGATGGCCACCCGGGTGACCGCGATGGCGCGTCCGCGCAGGCACGTTTCGCCGATCCGTACGCGTTGCTGCGCGGTGCCGATGGCAGCGTCTATTTCACGGATGCCGGTGACAACAACCGGATCCGCCGCCGCTTGCCCGATGGCCGCGTTGAAACGGTGGCCGGGCAGGGCGAGGGGCGCGTTGATGGCCCGGCACTGCAGGCCAGTTTCAATACGCCGTCGGGCATTGCCGCCGACGCGCAGGGCAACCTGTATGTGGCCGACACCGGCAACCATGCCATCCGCCGCATCGGCACCGATGGCCAGGTGACCACGCTGGCCGGTGGCGAACAGGGCCACGCCGATGGCCCTGCCGTGCAGGCACGCTTCGATGCGCCGATGGGCATCGCAGTGGATGCGCAGGGCCAGGTCTACGTGGCCGACACCTTCAATGACCGCATCCGGGTGATCGGTACCGACGGCATGGTGCGCACCCTGGCCGGCGGCGATCGGCCGGGCCTGGCCGATGGCGTGGGCGCCGCTGCGCGCTTCGACACGCCGGTGGCGTTGGCCTTCGATGCGCAGGGCGCGCTGCTGGTGGCCGACCTGTTCAACAACGCGGTGCGCCGCGTAGGCGCCGACGGCACGGTCAGCACCGTGGTCGCCGCCGGTGGCGTGATCAATGGGCCGCTGTCGCTGGCCACCACCCACGATGGCGTGCTGTACGTGGGCGATCTTGATGGCCGCATCGTGCAGGTGACGCCGCAGGGTCACCAGATCGCGCTGGTTGGCAATGGTCGCCTGCCGCGCCTGGCCCGCCCCAGCGGGCTGGCGATGGATGCCGATGGCAGCGTGCTGGTGGCCGACGCCGCCAGCTACCGTCTGCATCGCCTGCGCCCGCTGCCGGTGGGCGAACTACCGGCACCGGCACTGGTCGGCCCGGCTGCCGATGCGGCGTTGCCGGAGACGGGCGGTCGCTGGCCGCTGGCACCGCAGGACGGTTGGCATGAAGTGGTCGGTACGTTGGGTGAGGTGCGCGGCAACTTCACTGGCGAGAGCCGCCACCACCTGCATGGCGGTTTCGACGTGCGCGGTGATGTGGGCCAGACCGTACTGGCGATTGCCGAGGGCAAGATCAGCAGCCCGGTGGCCGCCTGGAACCTGGGTGAGCAGGCCGAGGGCCTGGCGGTGGACCGCCTCAAGTACATCCACATGCGGGTCGGCCGCACCCCGCGCGATGAGCCCTACGATGCGCGCTGGCAGGCGTTGTATGACGAGCAGGGCAAGCTGGAGCGGATGCGCGTGCGCCGCGGCATGCGCATCCACGTCGGCGACCGCCTGGGCAGCATCAACAACCAGGCGCACGTGCACCTGGCCGTGGGCACCGGTGGTTTCGAGACCAATGCCGTGGCGCTGGGCTTCCACAACTACGCCGACCACTTCGCACCGCGCATCACCGATGTGGCGCTGCTGGACGACAACGACCAGCCGATGGCCGCCGGCAGCGATGGCGTGGTGATGGTGGCGCGCCAGGGCCGCGGCGTGCAGATCGTGATCGAGGCCTGGGACCAGGTCGACAACAACCTGCCGCGTCGTCGCCTGGGCATGTACCAGGTGGGCTACCAGATCCTCGATGCCGGCGGAAAGCCGCTGCAGGGTTACGAGCAGCCGCGCTGGAACATCGTGTTCAACCGCATGCCGCCGCAGAAGGAAGCGGTGCGCGTGGCCTACGCACCGGACAGCGGTATCACGGTGCATGGCAGTGCGGTGACCCGGTTCCGTTACCTGGCCACCAACACCGTGCGTGACGGCCTGATGGAAACCGGGCGCTGGCAGCCGGCGGCGCTGCCGCCGGGCGAGTACATCGTGCGCGCCAGCGTGCGCGACTACAGCGGTAACGAAGGCGTGGGCCCGCGCGAGATCAGGGTACGGCTGCTGCCATAGCCGCAGCCGGGGCGCCGCAGCGTTCGCGCTCGGCGTCCATGTCTTCCAGCGGCCGCACCTCGATGCTGCCGAAGCGCGCCCATGGGAAGTCGCGGGCGATGCGCATGGCTTCGTCGCGGTCGCGGGCGACGATCAGGTTGAAGCCGGCCAGCAGTTCGCGGGTTTCGGCGAACGGGCCATCCAGTACACGGCTGTGGCCATCGCGCACGCGCAGGGTCTGCGCGGTGTCGACCGGTTGCAGCTTCTGCGCGGCCAGCAGCGTGCCCTCGGCCTGCAGCTTGTCGGCGTGGGCCAGGCAGTCGCGCATCAGCGCGTTGAATTCTTCGATGGGCAGGGCCTGCAGCAGGGCAGGCTCGATGTAGATCAGAAGCAGGTACTGCTGCATGGCACGGTCCTGGCGGGGGCGGAGTGTCCATGATCGCGCAGGATTGCGCGTGGGCATGTTGCAGCGCGGGAGGCGGCGCCTTCGGCGGGGATCGGCGAACGGCGGAGCCCCTCCGTGGTGGGGTTGGGTTGGTAGCTGAAAGCTGGGTTTCTGGCGGTTGGCCGGGTGGGTTGGCGGGTCGGGGGACGCCGTAAACCCGTCCATGAAGTGACCCCCGGGAGTTGGACGTCAGATCCAACCCCGAGGGATACATGAACAGATATGACGCACGTTTCAAACTGCAGGTCGCCAAAGAGGCCTGCAAGACCTCCACATCGGTC
>NZ_JCAFSU010000031.1:0-13836 GCF_059369555.1 Stenotrophomonas sp. YJH_SMC_21 | reverse complement strand
GGGTAGTGCCGGCCGCTGGCCGGCATTTCAGTCAGGCGGCGAGGGGGGTAGTGCCGGCCGCTGGCCGGCATTTCAGTCAGGCGGCGAGGGGGGTAGTGCCGGCCGCTGGCCGGCATTTCAGTCAGGCGGCGAGGGGTAGTGCCGGCCGCTGGCCGGCATTCCACTGCCGGATCACGGCTTGTCGCGCACCAGCGCGTCGGCCTCAACCACGCCACCATCCTTGCCATGCAGGTAAAGGTGCATGTCCTGCTGCGGATACGGAATGTTGATGCCGGCCTTGTCATAGCCCAGCTTCAGCTGCTCCAGTAGCGTGACCTTGGTGCCGAACCAGTCGGCCGACTTCACGTAGCAGCGGATGCCGAGGTTGATGGCGTGTGCGCCCAGTTCGTAGACCACCACGTCCGGTGCGGGGGTCTGCAGCACACGCGGATCGGCCTTCATCAGCGCCAGCGCGGTGTCGCGTGCCAGCTGGATGTTGTCTTCGTAGCCGATGCCGATCACCAGTTCGACGCGGCGCGTCGGCTCGGCGGTGAGGTTGATGATCGGCGCGGCGGTGATCAGCGTGTTCGGAATGGTGGTGTGCTGGTTGTCGGCGCCGGTAAGCACGGTCTGGAAGATGCGCACTTCGCGCACCGTGCCGGTCTGGCCGGCCACGGTGACCACATCGCCCACGCGGAACGGACGCAGCGTCACCAGCATCACGCCCGAGGCGATGTTGGACAGCGAATCCTTCAATGCCAGACCGACCGCCAGGCCAGCGGTGCCGAGCACGGCCAGCAGCGGGGTGATCTGCACGCCCAGCGTGCCGATGGCCAGCACCACCACGATCACCAGTGAGGCGGCATACACCACGTTGCGCAGGAAGCTTCCCAGCATCGGGTCCACACCCATGCGCGCAGTGGCGCGCGGCATTGCATTGGACAAGCGACGTGCCACCCACAGGCCCACCAGCAGCACCACGATCGCGGCCAGCAACGGCACGCCGTAGGTTTCCAGCAGGCGTTCCCAGTCGAGCGAGTGGAACCAGGGCGTTGCGGCGGGGGCGGCGGGTGCTGCTGCGGCGATCATGCGGAAGTCCTTTGCTGAGAAACGGTGTCTGCGTGGGGCAGGGCGTGCGTGCACGCCAGAAACACGAAGCCCCGCAGAGGCGGGGCTTGCATGCAGCAGCAGTATCGGCCGACGCCGATGAACACGACGTCAGCCCGTGGCCATCACGGCATCAGCCGTTGGCCTTCAGCTTGGCCAGGCGCAGCCAGGTATCGACCACGGTGTCCGGGTTCAGCGACACCGACTCGATGCCTTCCTGCATCAGCCATTCGGCCAGATCCGGGTGATCGGACGGGCCCTGGCCGCAGATGCCGACGTACTTGCCCTTGGCACGCGCTGCCTTGATCGCCATCGACAGCAGCTTCTTCACTGCCGGGTTCCGCTCGTCGAACAGGTGCGCAACGATCGAAGAGTCGCGGTCCAGGCCCAGGCTCAGCTGGGTCAGGTCGTTGGAGCCGATCGAGAAGCCGTCGAAGATCTCCAGGAACTCATCGGCGAGCAGTGCGTTGGACGGCACTTCGCACATCATGATGATCTTCAGGCCGTTCTCGCCCTGCTTCAGGCCGTTCTGTTCCAGCACCTCGACGACCTTGCGGCCTTCTTCCAGGGTGCGCACGAACGGAATCATGACCCACAGGTTGTCCAGGCCCATTTCGTTGCGCACGCGCAGCACGGCCTTGCACTCCAGCGCGAAGGCGGCCGAGAAGCTCGGGTCGACGTAACGGCTGGCGCCGCGGAAGCCGATCATCGGGTTCTCTTCGTGCGGCTCGTAGTTGCTGCCGCCGATCAGGTTGGCGTACTCGTTGGACTTGAAGTCCGACAGGCGCACGATCACCGGGTTCGGTGCAACCGAGGCGGTGAGGGTGGCGATGCCTTCGGCCAGGCGGTCGACGTAGAAGCTGACCGGATCACCGTAGCCGGCGATCTTCTCATCGATCTTCTTCTTGGTCGCCGCGTCCTGGCGGTCGTATTCCAGCAGTGCGTTCGGGTGGATGCCGATGTGGCTGGCGATGATCATTTCCAGGCGGGCCAGGCCGATGCCGGCGTTCGGCAGCTGGCCGAAGTCGAAGGCACGTTCCGGGTTGGCCACGTTCATCATGATCTTCAGCGGGGCCGGCGGCATGTTGCCCAGATCGGTGGTGGTGCGCTCGACGCCGAGCTTGCCTTCGTAGATGAAGCCGGTATCGCCTTCAGCGCAGCTGACGGTGACCAGCTGGCCATCTTCAATGACCTTGGTGGCATTGCCCGAACCGACCACGGCGGGCACGCCCAGCTCGCGCGCGATGATCGCGGCGTGGCAGGTGCGGCCACCACGATTGGTGACGATGGCCGAGGCGCGCTTCATCACCGGTTCCCAGTCCGGGTCGGTCATGTCGGCGATCAGCACGTCGCCCGGCTGCACGCGGTTCATGTCGTCCAGCGTCTTGACCACGCGGGCCACGCCCGAACCGATCTTGGCGCCGACGGCACGACCTTCGGCCAGCACGTTGCCGCCCTTTTCGGTCAGCGCGAAGCGCTCGATCTGGGTGGCGTGGCTGCGCGACTTCACCGTTTCCGGGCGTGCCTGCACGATGAACAGCTTGCCGCTGACACCGTCCTTGGCCCACTCGATGTCCATCGGGCGGCCGTAGTGCTTTTCGATGACCAGCGCCTGCTTGGACAGTTCCTGCACGTCCTCGTCGCTGATCGAGAAGGTGTTGCGCAGTTCGACCGGGGTGTCCTCGATCTTCACGCGCTCACCGGGGACATCCGAATACACCATGCGGATCGCCTTGCTGCCGAGCGAGCGGCGCAGGATCGCCGGCTTGCCGGCCTGCAGGGTGGGCTTGTAGACGTAGTACTCGTCCGGGTTCACCGCACCCTGCACGACCATTTCGCCCAGGCCGAACGAGGAGGTGACGAACACCACGTCGCGGAAGCCGGACTCGGTGTCCAGGGTGAACAGCACGCCGGAGGAACCGACGCCCGAACGCACCATCAGCTGCACGCCGGCGGACAGGAACACGTCCTCGTGCTTGAAGCCGTGGTGCACGCGGTAGGCGATGGCACGGTCGTTGTACAACGAGGCGAACACTTCCTTGACCTTGTGCACGACGTCGTCGGCACCGGTGACGTTGAGGAAGGTTTCCTGCTGGCCGGCGAAGGAGGCATCCGGCAGATCCTCGGCGGTGGCCGAGGAACGCACGGCCACGGCCACGTCGCCGCCGCCGTTGTCGGCGCTGAGCTTGGCGTAGGCGGTGCGGATGTCCTGGTCCAGCTGCGGCTGCAGCGGGGCATCGATCACCCAGCTGCGGATTTCCTTGCCGGCGGCGGTCAGCGCGTTGACGTCCTCGACGTCCAGCGTGGCCAGCTTGTCGAAGATGCGCTTGGACAGATCGTTGTGCGCGATGAAGTCCTTGAAGGCTTCAGCGGTGGTGGCATAACCGCCCGGCACCGAAACGCCCAGACCGGCCAGGTTGCCGATCATCTCGCCCAGGGACGAATTCTTGCCGCCTACGCGGGCCAGATCGGCCAGACGCAGTTCGTGCAACCACAGGATGTTCTCGTTCAAGCGCGATGCTCCGTTTGGCCATCGCCCGAGGCGGGCTGAGTGGCCGCGTCCGTAGGAAGAAGCCGATATGATGCCGGGCAGACCACTGTCGGCACAAGCTTGTGCTGGCGGCCTTTTTAAGCTTCGTAGGGGGTAAAAGCGCGCATGTCGACCATCCGCCCGGTGTTCTACGTTTCCGATGGAACCGGTATCACCGCTGAAACCATTGGGCATAGCCTGCTCACCCAGTTCTCCGGGTTCAGCTTCATTACCGACCGCATGTCGTTTGTCGACGACCCCGAAAAAGCGCGTGAAGCCTGTGCCCGGATCCAGGCGGCGGGGGAGCGGTACCAGGTCCGGCCGATCGTGGTGAACTCCTGCGTGGACCAGAGCCTGAGCCTGATCCTGGCCGACAGCGGGGCGCTGATGCTGGATGTGTTCGCGCCGTTCATCGAGCCGCTGGAGCGTGAACTTGCCAGCCCGCGCCTGGCCCGGGTCGGCCAGGCCCACGGCATGGTCGACTTCGACACCTACCACCGCCGCATCAACGCGATGAACTTCGCCCTGACCCACGATGACGGTATCGCGGTGAACTACGACGATGCCGACGTGATCCTGGTGGCGGTGTCGCGCGCCGGCAAGACGCCCACCTGCATCTACCTGGCCCTGCATTACGGCGTGCGTGCGGCCAACTACCCGCTGACCGACGAGGACCTGGAAAGCGACCGCCTGCCGCCGCGCCTGCGCAACTACCGGCGCAAGCTGTTCGGCCTGACCATCGACCCGGACCGCCTGCAGCAGATCCGCCAGGAGCGCCGCCCGAACTCGCGCTACGCCAACCTGGAGACCTGCAAGCGCGAGGTGGCCGCGGCCGAGGTGATGTTCCAGATGGAGCGGATCCCGACGCTGAGCACCACGCATACCTCGATCGAGGAGATTTCCAGCAAGGTGCTGGCCACGCTGGGGCTGCAGCGCGAGTTGTATTGATCCGTGCGCCACGACCAACGGTCGTGGCCTACCTCCCGGGGCAATACCCCTCCTGCGCGGGGGCATCGACCCTCCTGCACGGTGGGTATCGACCCTCCTGCACGGTGGGTATCGACCCTCCTGCACGGTGGGTATCGACCCTCCTGCACGGTGGGTATCGACCGTTGGTCGATACCGAGCCCTTTGGTCGGGGTGATCCCGCCCCCACGTTGAAGCACCAACGTGTAGGATCGACCCATGGCCCGAGCCTTGCCCCGTACCGAACGCATTCCCCGCCTGAGCCGGTTGAGCTGGCTCATGGGCCTGTACGCGGAGAACTATCGCCATCTGGTGCGCCTGTTCGAACCGGCCGGACTGGCGGCGGGCAGCTACATTTCCTCGATCGGCGACGGCCTGGATGTCCGCCTGGACGTGATCGAGTGCCACCGCTACACGGTGGAACTTCGCCTGACCTACGACCTGGCCGACCCGGTCACCGGCGAGCCTGATCCGTCGGCCTACGTGCGCCTGTACCGTGACGCGCGCCAGGCCGAGACCACCCATTGCTATGTCGGCCGCCGCTGGCAGGACACCATGGGCCTGTACCCGCCGCCGGCGGAACTGATCAGCCACCGCATGCGCATGAACACCTTCCTCGGCAAGTGGCTGGAATACCTCGCCGAGCGCGGCCACGGCGTGGCCACCCTGCGCCGCGATCCTGATGGCGCCACTGCGGCTGCCGAACGCCGCCTGTCGCTGGTGCGCTGATCGGCCATAATCCACGGCTGACCTGCCGCTGGATGCTGCCCATGCCGTACACCCCGATCGTCGCCACCCTGGGCTACGTGCTGTCGCCCGATCGTCGCCAGGTGCTGATGATCCACCGCAACACCCGGCCCGGTGACCACCACCTGGGCAAGTACAACGGGCTGGGCGGCAAGATCGAACCGACCGAAGACGTTGCGGCAGGCATGCGCCGCGAAATCGCCGAGGAAGCCGGCATCGACTGCACCGGCATGCGGCTGCGCGGCACCATCAGCTGGCCGGGATTCGGCAAGCATGGCGAGGACTGGCTGGGCTTCGTGTTCGTCATCGACAGTTTCGAAGGCACCCCGCACGGCGGCAACCATGAAGGCACGCTGGAGTGGGTGGACCTGGACAAGCTGGACACGCTGCCGATGTGGGAGGGCGACCGCAACTTCCTGCCACTGGTGTTCGACGCCGACCCGCGCCCCTTCCACGGCGTGATGCCGTACCAGGACGGCCGCATGGTCAGCTGGTCCTACAGCCGGCTGTAAGCCGGCGAATCGGGAGGGGGGCGATCTTTCGAGTGGGGATCAACCTTCCAGGTGGGTGCCAACCTTGGTTGGCACGCTCTTCCGGTTCATTAATGTCCGGGCAATATTGACGAACGCAAATTACCCGGGCAATATTCGCGCATCACCTCCGATGCCATTGCCATGCCTGCGTCCCGACTCCCTCCCTTCAGTTGCTTCGACGGCCACCGGCTGGTCGCCTCCGGTACCCCGGAAGTGGCTGCGCTGGCGCTGAAGCAGCTGCGTGCCGGCAACGCTGCCGGTCCGCTGCTTGTGTTCGACAACGCTACCGGCCGCACCCGTGATTTCGATACGCGCGGCAGTGACGCAGAACTGCTGGCGCGGGTCGTCGAAGCCTTTCCCGCCGCCGTCGAGGCGGATGCCGACGTTACTGCCGAAGAGGCGCCGGCAACTCCGCGTGGCCGCGGCCGCCCCAAGCTGGGCGTGGTCGCACGCGAAGTGACCCTGCTGCCGCGCCACTGGGCGTGGCTGGCCGAGCAGCCCGGCGGGGCCTCGGTAGTGCTGCGCAAGCTGGTGGAGGCGGCCAGCCGTGCTGGTGCCGACAAGGACCGGCAGCGCCGCCACAGCGAGCGTGCCTATCACTTCCTGCAGACCGTCGCCGGAGACCTGCCGGGTTTCGAGGAAGCGATCCGTGTCCTGTTCGCGCACGACCGGGCGGGCCTGGAAATGGCGTTACGCAGCTGGCCCGAGGATGTGCGCAATCACGCCCTGCGCCTGGCCTTCGATGATTCTTCGGACCACGCAGACGGCTGAGCCACCGCGCCGCTACTGAGCGGCGGCGCCACCTGATCGCGGGCCACGGCCCGCTCCCCTGTGCTTGCTTTGCTGGCGGAAACGCCGGGCAGGGCAGCGCCTTGCCCAGAGAACCCCATGGACACCCCCGCACATCCCATCCCCCCGGTCGCGCCGCCCCTCTGGCGCACCTATCTGACCCTGCTCCTGCCGATGCTGCTGACCAACGCATTGCAGCTGGCTGCAGGCACGCTGGACAACATCTACCTCGGCCATCTGCTGGGGACGCAGGCGGTGGCCGCCGCCGCAGCGTTCTTTCCTATCTTCTTCCTGCTGCTGGCCCTGGTAATGGGTCTGGCGACCGGTGCGATGGTGCTGATCGGCCAAGCCTGGGGCGCGGGCCGACCGCAACAGGCTCGCGCCGTGGCCGGCAGTGCGGTGGCACTGATTCTGCTGTTGTCAGTGCTGGTGATGGCGGCGGGCGGCGGTTTCGCGCCACAGCTGCTGGCGGCACTGGGCACGCCAGCGCCGATCCTCGGCGAATCCATCGTCTACGCGCGCGTGCTGTTGCTGGCTGCACCTGCATTCTTCCTGCTGTGGCTGGCCACCGCCGTGAGTCGCGCGGTGGGCGATGCGAAGACGCCCCTGCAGGCGCTGCTGTTGGCCACCCTGATCGGCCTGCTGTGCACGCCGCTGCTGATTCTGGGATGGGCCGGCCTGCCACGGCTGGGCGCGGCCAGTGCGGCAGTCTCGGCGGCGCTCGCCTCGCTGCTGGCCCTGGCCTGGCTGACGTGGCGGTGGCAGCGGATGGGGCACCCGTTGGCGCCGGGGCGCGAGCTGCTGCGTGCCATTCGGTTCGACGGCGCGCTCATCCGCGCGATGCTGCGCATCGGCATACCGTCTTCGTTGCAGATGCTCAGCCTGGCCATTGCCGAAATCGTGCTGCTGGGCTGGATCAACCGCTATGGCTACACGGCCACGGCCGCCTACGGTGCGGTCAACCAGTTGATGAGCTGGGTGCAGCTGCCGGCGATGTCGCTGGGCATCACTGCCACCATCCTCGCGGCGCATGCGATGGGCGCGGGGCGTACGGCACGGCTGCCCGCCATCGCCCGCACCGGGGTGATGCTGGGTCTTGCGATGCTGACAGTCGTGGTGCTGCTGGTGATGGCGCTGGCGCCGTGGCTGACTGGTTTGATCCTGGCGGCCGCAGAGCCGCGCGAACTGGCCACGCAGCAGTTGCGCACGGTGGTGTGGGGCGTGCTGGCGATGGGAGGCAGTGCGGTGCTGGTCGGAGTGATGCGCGGCAGCGGCACGGTGCTGTTGCCGGCATTGCTGGGCATGGCTGCCGTGTTGCTGCTGGAGCTGCCGTTGGCGATGTGGCTGCAGTCCCGGCACGGTCTGGCCGGGCTGTGGTGGGCATGGCCGCTGGGGTTGCTGGCCATGCTGGTGATGCAGGTGTTCTGTTTCGCGCATTGGCGCCGCCGCGTGCAGGCCGGGTAGTGCCGGCCGCTGGCCGGCAATCCGCAATGGCCGGAGCAGCCGGCCAGCGGCCGGCTCTACCACTCGGACGGATCGCATCCGGCGCGGATGCGGGTGTTCTGTTTTGTTCGCTGGCGGCGGGTGCAGGCTGGGTAGTGCCGGCCGCTGGCCGGCAATCCGCAATGGACGGAGCAGCCGGCCAGCGGCCGGCTCTACCACTCGGTCGGATCGAATCCGCCGCGGATGCGGGTGTTCTGTTTTGCTCGCTGGCGACCGGTGCAGGCCGGCTCTACCACTTCAGTGCCGCTGTGCCAGCAGCAGGTGGAAGTGCTTTTCTCGGGTCTGGCCGTCATTGCCGGCTGCGGATTCGCGGTGGCTGCGCCAGGCCGAGACGCGGAAGCCCGATACCCGCAGCGCCAGCTCCACCGCGTCCAGCTCATGCAGCTGGAAGTCGGCGGCGAATGGCAGGCTGCGCATGAAGCTGGCATCGCCGAAGGCCAGGCACAGGCGGCCGCCCCGGCGCAGCACCCGCGCCAGTTCGTCCAGCACCGGGGCCAGGTTCGGCCAGAAGTACAGGGTGTTGACCGCCAGCGCGGCATCCATCGCGGCATCGGCGACCGGCAGTGCATGGGCGTCGCCGTGTCGCATCGCCGCACGTTCGGCCACCCCGGCGTCGGCCAGCCGCTGGGTGCCGGCCTCGACCATGGCCGTGGACAGCTCGATGCCCAGATAGTGGCTGCCGGTGGCCTGCAGCATCAGTGGCGCGAAGGCCGCATTGCCCGGGCCGACCTCCAGGACCCGTTCGCCGGCACCGACGGCCAGCAGCCCGATTGCGGCCAGGTTGAGTGCGCCGTTGCTGTGGTTCATCGAGTCGGCCACCGCCAGCGCGGCCTCGCCGTGGGGCTGCCGCAGCTGTGCGGCCAGGGTGGGAGCATCCAGCATCATCATCGTCCGTTGCAGAGTTTCGGACGTGGCGGCGGCGGGTCCGCCGGTGACCATAGCGCCGACCCTGTGGCTTGGGAAGTAGGGAAACCCCGCTTCCGGGTGATGAGGAAATGTCCAGCGTCGCAGTCGGTGAGATCTGGTTGTCCACAGGGGGTGTGGATTACGCGTGGGCAACTTTGTGGATAAGCCGCGACAGGCGCCACCCCCCTAGGCTGTCAAGATGGGTGGCGAAAAATTCACCGCCGGTGAGGGCAGGTGAGGGTGTGGTGAAGGCGGGTCCTGCCAGTGCTGTCGCCAGCGGCGGCGCTCGCGGTAACCTGTGGGCCTTGATGCTCCGTGAGACCCCATGAAACGTCACTTCTCGATGCTGCGCGAATTCCAGCTGGCCGACTGGTTCACCCTGGCCAATGCTTTCTGCGGCACCGGTGCGGTCTTTGCCGCGATGCGCTTCCTGCAGGACGGCGAGCGTGGCTACCTGCTGTTCGGCATGGCGTTGATCCCGCTGGCCTTCATCTTCGACGCGCTCGACGGGCGCATCGCGCGCTGGCGCAAGTCCAGTTCCACCCTGGGCCGCGAGCTGGACTCGCTGTCGGACGTGATCTCCTTCGGCGTGGCGCCGGCGGCGCTGGCCTATGCCTGCGGCATGCAGGGCGGCTGGGACTGGCTGGTGCTGAGCTACTTCGTCTGCTGCGGTGTCAGCCGCCTGGCACGCTACAACGTCACTGCCGAGGCGCTGGCCGGCGACGAGGGCAAGGTCACGTATTTCGAGGGCACCCCGATCCCGACCAGCCTGGTGCTGGTGATCGTGCTGGCGATCGCCGCCGGTACCGATGCCATCGGCCAGGACCTCTGGTTCGGCCAGTGGCAGATCGGCCCGTGGCAGCTGCACCCGATGGTGCTGTTGTTCGCCCTGTCCGGGTCGCTGATGATCAGCAAGACCCTGCGTATCCCCAAGCCATGAGCCAGCCCTGCGGAGGCCTGCGATGACCAGCTCGGCCCACGACGCCGGCAGCAGCGATTTCGAAACGCTGGCGCGGCAGTACTTCGGTGCCTGGGGCGATGCGCTGCGCCACGCGAGCACGCCCGGTGCACCGGGCGGCGGCGACCCCGGCAGCTGGCAACGGCTGTTCGACTGGTGGAGCCAGCTGTTGCCCGAACAGGGGCAGGGCGCGCCGGAAGATGCCATGCGCCGTTTCCGCGAACAGGCCGGCAGCTGGTACGGCACCATGCAGGAAGTGGCCGCGCGTTTCGCCGGCCGCGATGCCAGCAGTGCCGAGGTGGCCCAGGCCTGGCGCGAGGCGGTGCAGGGGCAGGGCGATGGCATGCTGCAGTGGATGCTGCAGGGCGCCCGTGGCAGCACCCACGCCGGCGCCACCGTGCCCGACTTCGCCGCATGGCTGCAGCAGTTCCAGCTGCAGGCGGGCCCGTGGCTGCAGAGCCCGGCGTTCGGCCCCGGCCGCGAGCACCAGGCGCGCTGGCAGGCGCTGCTGCGGGCGCAGGAGGAGTACCAGCAGCATTCGCGCGCCTACGTTGATCAGATCAGGCAGGCGTTGGACGAGGCCTTCGCGTTGTTCGAGCAGCGTCTGGCCGAGCACGAACAGCCCGGCAGCCAGTTGACCAGCGCCCGCGCGATGTTCGACCTGTGGATCGAAGTGGCCGAGGAGGCCTACGCCAAGGTCGCCATGTCCGAACCGTTCCAGCAGGTGTACGCCTCGCTGGGCAACGCGCAGATGCGCCTGCGCGCCGGCCTGCAGCGCGAGGTGGAACAGATGAGTGAGCGTATCGGCCTGCCGACCCGCAGCGAGATGGACGCCGCGCATCGCCGTATTGCCGAACTGGAGCGCAGCCTTCGCCGCCTGCAGGCACAGGTGGCGGTGCTGGCGGGGACCGCCGCGGTCGATCCGGTGTCGCAGCCGGCACCGGCGAAGGTGAAGCCGGCCGCGCGCAAAGCCGCGAAGAAGGCCGCGCCGGCAAAGAAGGCGCCTGCAAAGAAGGTGTCTGCGAAGAAGGCTGCGTCTCGCGCTTCCACTCGGGCGCGTGACCGATGAAAGGACCGCTGGGCTTCAACGCCGATGACCTGATGCAGGAAACCCTGGCCATGCAGCGCAAGCTGATGGAAGGGCTGAAGCTGCTGCCGCAGGTGGAAGACGTGGACTATGGCGTGACCGCACGCGAGGAAGTCTGGCGTGACGGCAAGGTGGTGCTGTACCGCTTCGTCGGCGAACAGGCACCGACCCGGCGCACGCCGCTGCTGATCGTCTACGCGCTGGTCAACCGGCCGTACATGGTCGACCTGCAGGCCGACCGTTCGCTGGTGCAGAAGCTGCTGGCGCTGGGCCAGGACGTGTACGTGCTGGACTGGGGCTACCCGGACAGGTCCGAACGCTTCCAGACCCTGGAGGACTACCTGCTGCGCTATATCGATGGTGCGGTGGACGCGCTGCGCACCCGCAGTGGCGGCCCGGTCGACCTGCTCGGCATCTGCCAGGGCGGGGTGTTCGCGCTGTGCTACGCCGCGCTGCGCCGGCAGAAGCTGGGCAAGCTGATCACCATGGTCACCCCGGTCGACTTCCAGACGGCTGACAACATGCTCTCGCATTGGGCGCGGCAGGTGGACGTGGACCTGCTGGTCGACACGCTGGGCAACATCCCGGCCGACCTGATGAATGCCAGTTACCTGATGCTCAAGCCATTCCGCCTGAACGTGCAGAAGTACGTCGGCCTGCTCGACATCCTCGATGACAAGGCCGCGCTGGAGGATTTCCTGCGCATGGAGAAGTGGATCTTCGATTCACCGGACCTGGCGGGCGAGGCGTTCCGCGATTTCATCAAGCAGTTCTATCAGGGCAATGGGCTGGTGAACGGCACGGTGCGGATCGGCGAGGAAGCGGTGGATCTGTCGCAGGTGACGCTGCCGGTGCTGAACATCTATGCCGAGCAGGACCATCTGGTGCCACCGGATGCCTCGCGCGCGATGCGCGGGCGTTTGGGCACGGACGACTACACCGAGTCCAGTTTCCGTGGTGGGCATATTGGTATCTACGTTTCCGGCCGCGCGCAGCGCGAAGTACCGGCCACGATCGATGGCTGGTTGAAGGCGCGCGATCTGTAGAGTCAAGCCATGCTCGACTGACTTGGGGGTGATGATGTACCGGATTTTGTTGATTCTTGCGGCACTGCTGACAGCACCACTTGCCCACGCCGCACCCAGTACGGATGCACGCCGGGAGATCGCCCAGCTGATCGCCAGCCTGGATGGCTCCCAATGCCGTTTCCAGCGCAATGGCAGCTGGTACGACGGCAGCGACGCGCGCGCGCACCTGCAGCGCAAGTACGATTACCTGCTGAAAAAGGGCATGGTGGACAGCGCCGAGCAGTTCATCGAGCGCGCTGCCAGCCAGAGCAGCATGAGTGGCAAACCCTACCGCATCCAGTGTCCGGGGCAGCCTGAACAGACCGCAGCCGCCTGGTTCGGCGCACGCCTGCAGGCCCTGCGCCACCGCACGCCGTAGACATGGGGGCGGTGTAGAGTCGAGCCATGTTCGACTGCCTTGTCCGTTTCCCGGAGCTGCCGCCATGAACACGACGCCCAAAACGCTGTCGCGCTCATTGAACGACCGCATGATTGCCGGCGTGATGGGCGGCATTGCCCATCGCTTCGGCTGGAATGCAACTTTGCTGCGGGTGATCTACGTGCTGGTTTCGCTGGCCTCCGCCGCCTTCCCTGGCATCCTGGTCTACCTGATCCTGTGGCTCCTGATCCCCAACGAGGCCGATTGAAGACTGGAGCAACGCCCTGGCCGATCTGGCTGCGCGCGCTGCAGGTGCTGGGCGCGGTGTGGACGTCACCCAATTCCCTGCTCGGCGTGATCGGCGGCCTGGCCGGCATGCTCGGCGGCGCGACATTGCGCTGGAGCGGCCGTGACTGCGCGCTGGTGTTCGACCACTGGCCGTGGGGGCCAGGCGGGGCGATCACCCTGGGGAACGTGATCCTGCACACCGGCCATGACCTGGGCATTTCCTGCCGCACCTATGCGCATCAGGCAGGGTGGGGCGTGGAGCCGCTGATCCGGCTGGATGATCACGAACGGGCGCACGTGTACCAGTACATGGTGCTGGGCCCGCTGTACCTGCCGGTGTACCTGCTGTGCGGCGGGGTGAGTGCGCGCAATCCGTTCGAACGGGCGGCCGATCATTTCGCCCGGTTCGGGCGTGGCTGGTGGCCGTAGTTTCCAGCCAACGGCGCAGCCCCTCGTGGGTGGTCGCGGAATGCGTTTCATGCGATTGGGCCGGGCGGGGTGGGTTCGCGGGACACGCCGTGAACCCGTCCCTGGGGGCTCGATGGCGCCATCCATGGCGCCAACGGTCCCGCGAATCCACCCCGCCCGGCCCCTGACAGTTTCCGTGCGCGTCCAGCCACGGAGAAGAAATAGAACAGCAGAAGCGGGTCGCGCGCTGCGCTTGCTCGCGAGCGGGGCATGGCTTGGCTTGGCTGGTCTCTACAGGAAGCAACAAATCAGCCGGCCAAGCCGTTTTTGCTTTTGATCTTCTTTTTTCTTTTCCGTGGGGGGAGGCAGGCATCAGGAACCTGTCAGCGGCCGGGAGGGTGGGTGGGGCGGGGTGTCCGCGGCATGGATGCCGCGGCCAAGCCCCCAAGGTGAAGTGACCCCCGAGACTTGGACGGGATCAGGCGGCCGATTGGGCCCGCTCCCGGTACTCTACCGGGCTCAGACCTTTCAGTTTCGGTTTGATGCGCTCCTGGTTGTAGTACTGGATGTATTCCACCAGCCCAGCCTC
>NZ_JCAFSU010000030.1:0-16870 GCF_059369555.1 Stenotrophomonas sp. YJH_SMC_21 | reverse complement strand
GCAGTTCTACTTCCGCACCACCGACATCACCGGCGCAGCTGCTCTGCCGGAAGGCGTCGAAATGGTGATGCCGGGTGACAACGTCAAGATGGTCGTCACCCTGATCAACCCGGTGGCAATGGACGAAGGCCTGCGCTTCGCCATCCGCGAAGGCGGCCGTACCGTCGGCGCCGGCGTGGTCTCGAAGATCATCGAGTAAGCCTGCAGTACCGGTGGTTGCATAGCGCCGCCGGTTACGCGAATGGCGGGCCGGGAACCTCGGTCCGCCTTCGCCGTCTAAGGGAAGGCAAGTTTCAACACGTACGCCAGTAGCTCAATTGGCAGAGCAGCGGTCTCCAAAACCGCAGGTTGGGGGTTCGAGTCCCTCCTGGCGTGCCATCTGCCCACCTTATCCAGCGGCCTGGGCCGCTAAAGCAGACACAGCCGGATGAATAGCAAGATCGAACATTCCAAGGACAACTCCGCCAACGGCGGGGATATCGTCAAGTACGTCGCCGCATCGCTGCTGGTGCTGGCCGGTCTGTTCGTCTGGTTCTGGTTCTCCGCCGACTCCGGTCGCGCCACCCAGCTGGGTGCGTGGGCGGGTCAGCTGCGTGCGTTGGCGGTCGTGGTCGGTCTGGTTGGCGGTATCGGCGTGTTCATGCTGACCAGCAAGGGGCGCGACACCCGCGAATTCCTCTCCGAGTCGCGCTTCGAACTGCGCAAGGTGGTCTGGCCGACGCGCCAGGAAGCCATCCGCATGACCTGGGTCGTGATGGTGGTGGTGACCATTCTCAGTCTGTTGCTGGGTGGGTTCGATTACGTCATTCAGTGGCTGGTTCAGTTGTTCCTGAGCCGCTAAGGAGAATTGCATGAAGCGTTGGTACGTCGTTCACGCCTATTCGGGCTTCGAGAAGTCGGTGGCGCAGGCTCTGCGCGATCGCATCGTCCGTGACGGCATGGAAGAGCGCTTCGGCGATGTCCTGGTCCCGACCGAAGAAGTGGTCGAGATGCGCGCTGGCCAGAAGCGCCGCTCCGAGCGCAAGTTCTTCCCGGGTTACGTGCTGGTCCAGATCGAGACCCACGAAGAAGCCGGTATCCCGCGCATCGACAACGAAAGCTGGCACCTGGTCAAGGAAACCCCGCGCGTGATGGGCTTCATCGGCGGCACCGCCGACCGTCCGCTGCCGATTGCCGATTCCGAGGCCGAAGCCATCCTGAACCGCGTTCAGGAAGGTGTCGAGAAGCCGCGCCCGAAGGTGCTGTTCGAGCCGGGCCAGATGGTCCGCGTCACCGACGGCCCGTTCAACGATTTCAATGGCGTCGTCGAAGAGGTCAACTACGAGAAGAGCCGTCTGCGCGTCTCGGTGCTGATCTTCGGTCGTGCCACTCCGGTCGAACTCGAGTTCGGCCAGGTCGAAAAGGCCGTCTGATCCAGCTGTAGAGTTGAGCTTGCTCGACTTTGCTGATCGGTCGAGCAAAGCTCGACTCTACGGAACCAGGAACCGGGCCTTGCCCGGTTTCGTCCGTTTATGTGCCGCTTCAGGCATGTGAAGAAAAAACCTGATATAGTGCGCGGCTCCCCGCTGGGAAGCCAGCAGGACGAGGCCGCCGCAAGGTGGCCTTCAGCATGATTTCAAAACGCGATGCCGGGACGCGTGATTCCCGGTCCGATGGGGAGCCTGTTGTCGAAAGGCGCTAGCACCCGGAGAGTACTCACATGGCAAAGAAAGTTGTCGGTTACATCAAGCTGCAGGTGAAGGCCGGTCAGGCCAACCCCTCGCCGCCGGTCGGTCCTGCGCTGGGTCAGCGCGGTCTGAACATCATGGAATTCTGCAAGGCGTTCAACGCTGCCACGCAGAAGCTCGAGCCGGGTCTGCCGGTTCCGGTGATCATCACGGCCTACTCGGACCGTACGTTCACCTTCATCACCAAGAGCACCCCGGCCACCACCCTGCTGAAGAAGGCCGCTGGCATCTCGTCGGGCTCCAAGCGCCCGAACACCGAGAAGGTCGGCAAGGTCACCCGTAAGCAGCTGGAAGAGATCGCCAAGGCGAAGGAACCGGATCTGACTGCCGCCGATCTGGACGCCGCCGTGCGTACCATCGCTGGCTCTGCCCGTTCCATGGGCCTCGTGGTGGAGGGTTAATAAGATGGCACAGACCAAGCGTGAGAAGGCCATCAAGGCCGCCGTCGTTCCGGGCAAGGCATACGCCTTCGAGGACGCGATCAACATCCTGAAGAGCGCCACCAAGGCCAAGTTCGTCGAGTCGATCGACGTCGCTGTGCGCCTGGGCGTCGATGCGAAGAAGTCCGACCAGCAGGTCCGTGGCTCCACCGTGCTGCCGGCCGGTACCGGCAAGTCGGTCCGCGTCGCCGTGTTCGCTCCGGCCGGTGCCAAGGCTGATGAAGCCCTGGCCGCTGGCGCCGAAGCCGTCGGTATGGATGACCTGGCCGAGAAGATGCAGGCCGGCGATCTGAACTACGACGTCGTCATCGCGACCCCGGACGCCATGCGCGTCGTCGGTAAGCTGGGTACCGTGCTGGGCCCGCGCGGCCTGATGCCGAACCCGAAGGTCGGCACCGTTTCCCCGAACCCGGGTGAAGCCGTGAAGAACGCCAAGTCGGGTCAGGTCCGTTACCGCACCGACAAGGCCGGCATCATCCACTGCACCATCGGCAAGGCCGACTTCGCCGAAGACGCGCTGAAGTCGAACCTGACCGCGCTGCTGCTGGACCTGATCAAGGCCAAGCCGGCCACCTCGAAGGGCACCTACCTGCAGAAGGTTTCGGTCAGCTCGACGATGGGCCCGGGCGTCACCGTCGACCAGTCGTCGCTGACCCTGAAGTAATTGTTTCAAGCGGTCACGGTACCTTCGGTGCCGTGATCGTGACATTTGAAGGCATCGTTGGCAGTGCATCGCCCGCGGTAGCCGTCAAAGACCGCAGGCGCGGTCGTGGCAATACCGGCGACGGGCACGGAAGCTCGATCTGGCAAGGAGTCGCCGCCGGAGCAGTCATGAGCGCTTAATCGATTCCCCGGAATCACCCTGCGTAGATGGTGCCCTTCTGGAGTTTTTCTGGTTCACGCACGTCTGGGATTTCCCTGATTGCCTCCAGGTCTGGAACGGCCCACCCCCGGAACATCATCCCGATGTTCCCGGCGTCCAGGACGGATGCCGCACAGGACCGCACACGGCAGGAGCCGTAAGCGGAGTTCAATAGGAGGAGTGCAATGGCTCTCAATCTGTCCCAGAAGCAAGAAGTAGTCGCCGAGCTGGCAGACGTCGCCGCCAAGGCCCACTCCTTGATCGCAGCCGAATACGCTGGCACCACGGTCGCCCAGATGACCGCGATGCGCAAGCAGGCTCGTGAAACCGGTGTTTTCTTGAAGGTTGTCAAGAACACCCTGGCTTCGCGCGCCGTTGAAGGCACCGAGTTCGCAGTCGCCCAGGACCAGATGGTTGGTCCGCTGCTGTACGCGTTCTCGCTCGAGGAGCCCGGCGCTGCCGGTCGCCTGATCAAGGAAGCCGCCAAGGGCAACGACAAGCTGAAGGCTAAGGTCGTCGCCATCGGTGGCGAAGTGTTCCCGGCAAGCCACGTCGACGTGCTGGCCTCGCTGCCGACCCGCGACCAGGCCCTGGCCATGCTGGCCCGCGTCCTGACCGAGCCGGTCACGATGTTTGCCCGCGCCATCAAGGCCGTTGGCGAGAAGCAGGGTGGTGGCGACGTCGCCGCCGACGCTGCCGAACCGGCCGCCGAGACCGCCTGAGTTTCGACTTACCGTGGTTCCTGACGGAACCTCAACCCAGAAAATCATCCAAAGGTATTAATCATGTCCCTTACCAACGAACAGATCGTCGACGCCATCGCCGAGAAGTCCCTGATGGAAGTGATGGAGCTGGTCAAGGCCATCGAAGAGAAGTTCGGCGTCTCCGCCGCTGCTCCGGTTGCCGTGGCTGCTGCCGCTGGCCCGGCCGCTGCTGTTGAAGAGCAGACCGAGTTCACCGTCACCCTGAAGTCGGCCGGCGACAAGAAGGTCGAAGTCATCAAGGCCGTCCGCGCCATCACCGGCCTGGGCCTGAAGGAAGCGAAGGACCTGGCCGAAGCCGGTGGCGTCCTGAAGGAAGGCGCTTCGAAGGAAGACGCCGAGAAGATGAAGAAGGACCTGGAAGCTGCTGGCGCGACTGTCGAAGTCAAGTAAGCAGTTACCTTGCATCGTCACCGATTCACGGCGATGCAGCCAAGGCTGGGGGCGTGAGCCCCCGGCCTTTGGTCGTTGTTGCGGTGTCGGTAGAGTCGACTGTTGGTCGACTGCTGTGAAGGAAGTCGACTAACAGTCGACTCTACCGTTTCAAATGCAGCAAAAAGCCCAACACGGGCTGCAGTCAAACCCCCGCCGGCCAGCGCAGCGCGCGGCAGCAGGGGCGTGGTAGCAGACGAGTTGGCAGTTGGAAGTAGCGGGAGAAGGCGTGCTGGTGCCGGCAATACCAGCGACTTCCAACTGACAATTTCAAGTTCCCTTCGGATCGTGGGCGCACGATCCGCACAACAAGGTGGAAGACCTCATGACGTCCTATTCGTTCACCGAAAAAAAGCGTATCCGCAAGGATTTCGGCAAGCAGCGCTCGATTCTCGAAGTGCCGTTCCTGCTCGCCATCCAGGTGGATTCCTATCGTGAATTCCTGCAGGAAAACGTCGATCCGGCCAAGCGCACGGACCACGGCCTGCACGCTGCGCTGAAGTCGGTCTTCCCGATCGCCAGCTACAGCGGCAACGCTGCCCTGGAATACGTCGGCTACAAGCTGGGCGAACCGGTCTTCGACGAGCGCGAGTGCCGCCAGCGTGGCATGAGCTACGGCGCCCCGCTGCGCGTGACCGTGCGCCTGGTGATCTACGACCGTGAGTCGTCGACCAAGGCCATCAAGTACGTGAAGGAGCAGGAGGTCTATCTGGGCGAAATCCCGCTGATGACCGAGAACGGCACCTTCATCGTCAACGGCACCGAGCGCGTCATCGTCTCGCAGCTGCACCGCTCGCCGGGCGTGTTCTTCGACCACGACCGTGGCAAGACCCACAGCTCGGGCAAGCTGCTGTACAGCGCCCGCATCATTCCTTACCGCGGCTCCTGGCTGGACTTCGAGTTCGACCCGAAGGACGCGCTGTTCACCCGTATCGACCGTCGCCGCAAGCTGCCGGTGTCGATCCTGCTGCGCGCGCTCGGCTACAGCAACGAAGAGATGCTGGCCGAGTTCTTCGAGATCAACACCTTCCACATCAATCCGGATGAAGGCGTCCAGCTGGAGCTGGTGCCGGAGCGCCTGCGTGGCGAAACCCTGGGCTTCGACCTCGCCGACGGCGACAAGGTCATCGTGGAAGCCGGCAAGCGCATCACCGCGCGCCACATCAAGCAGCTGGAAGCCTCGGGCATCGCCGCCCTGGCCGTACCGGACGACTACATCGTCGGCCGCATCCTGTCGCACGACGTGGTTGACGCCTCGACCGGCGAACTGCTGGCCCAGGCCAATGACGAGATCACCGACGAGCAGCTGCAGGCCTTCCGCAAGGCCGGTGTGGATGCCGTGGGCACCCTGTGGGTGAACGATCTGGATCGTGGCCCGTACCTGTCCAACACCCTGCGCATCGACCCGACCAAGACCCAGCTGGAAGCCCTGGTCGAGATCTACCGCATGATGCGTCCGGGCGAGCCGCCGACCAAGGACGCTGCGCAGAACCTGTTCCACAACCTGTTCTTTACCTTCGAGCGCTACGACCTGTCCGCGGTCGGCCGCATGAAGTTCAACCGTCGCGTGGGCCGCAAGGAAACCACCGGCGAAGCCGTGCTGTACGACAGCAAGTACTTCGGTGAGCGCAACGACGAAGAGTCCAAGCGCCTGGTCGCCGCCCACGGCGACAGCTCCGACATCCTGGACGTGATCAAGGTCCTGACCGAGATCCGCAACGGTCGCGGCGTGGTCGACGATATCGACCACCTGGGCAACCGTCGCGTGCGTTCGGTCGGCGAAATGGCCGAAAACGTGTTCCGCGTCGGCCTGGTCCGCGTCGAGCGCGCGGTCAAGGAGCGCCTGTCGATGGCCGAGTCCGAAGGCCTGACCCCGCAGGAGCTGATCAACGCCAAGCCGGTTGCCGCTGCCATCAAGGAGTTCTTCGGCTCCTCGCAGCTGTCGCAGTTCATGGACCAGAACAACCCGCTGTCGGAAGTGACCCACAAGCGTCGCGTCTCGGCCCTGGGCCCGGGCGGCCTGACCCGTGAGCGCGCCGGCTTCGAAGTGCGCGACGTGCACCCGACCCATTACGGCCGCGTCTGCACCATCGAAACCCCGGAAGGCCCGAACATCGGCCTGATCAATTCGCTGGCCGTGTACGCCCGCACCAACCAGTACGGTTTCCTTGAGACTCCGTACCGCAAGGTCGTGGACGGCAAGGTCTATGACGAAGTCGAGTTCCTGTCGGCGATCGAAGAAAACGAGTACGTCATTGCGCAGGCCAACGCGCTGACCGACGCCAAGGGCACCCTGACCGAGCAGTTCGTTCCGTGCCGCTTCCAGGGCGAATCGCTGCTGAAGCCGCCGGCGGAAGTCCACTTCATGGACGTCTCGCCGATGCAGACCGTGTCGATCGCGGCCGCGCTGGTTCCGTTCCTGGAGCACGATGACGCGAACCGCGCACTGATGGGCGCCAACATGCAGCGTCAGGCGGTGCCGACCCTGCGTGCGCAGAAGCCGCTGGTCGGTACCGGCATCGAGCGCGCCGTGGCGCGTGACTCCGGTGTGACCGTGAACGCCCGCCGTGGTGGCGAGATCGTGCAGATCGACGCGGCCCGCATCGTGGTCAAGGTCAACGAGGAAGAGATCGTTGGCGCCACCGATGCAGGCGTGGACATCTACAACCTGGTCAAGTACACCCGTTCGAACCAGAACACCTGCATCAACCAGCGTCCGCTGGTCCAGGTGGGTGACGTCATCGCCCGCGGCGACGTGCTGGCCGACGGTCCGTCCACCGACATCGGCGAACTGGCCCTGGGCCAGAACATGCTGATCGCGTTCATGCCGTGGAACGGCTACAACTTCGAAGACTCCATCCTGCTCTCCGAGCGCGTGGTGGAAGAGGATCGTTACACCACGATCCACATCGAAGAGCTGACCTGCGTCGCGCGTGACACCAAGCTGGGGCCGGAGGAAATCTCCGCCGACATCCCGAACGTCTCCGAGCAGGCGCTGAACCGCCTGGACGAGAGCGGCGTGGTGTACATCGGTGCGGAAGTTCGCGCCGGCGACATCATGGTCGGCAAGGTCACCCCGAAGGGCGAAAGCCAGCTGACCCCGGAAGAGAAGCTGCTGCGCGCGATCTTCGGCGAGAAGGCTTCGGACGTTAAGGACAGCTCGCTGCGCGTTCCGCCGGGCATGGACGGCACCGTCATCGACGTGCAGGTCTTCACCCGCGACGGCATCGAGAAGGACAAGCGCGCCCGCCAGATCGAAGAGTCTGAAATCAAGCGCGTCAAGAAGGACTTCGACGACCAGTTCCGCATCCTGGAAGCCGCCATCTACATGCGTCTGCGTTCGCAGATCGTGGGCAAGGTGGTCAACGGTGGCGCTGGCCTGAAGAAGGGTGACGTGATCACCGACGCCTTCCTGGACGGCCTGAAGAAGGCTGACTGGTTCGCCCTGCGCATGAAGGACGAGGACGCTTCGGAAGCCATCGAGCGCGCGCAGAAGCAGATCCAGGCGCACGAGAAGGAATTCGAGCGTCGCTTCGCCGACAAGCGCGGCAAGATCACCGCCGGTGACGACCTCGCCCCGGGCGTGCTGAAGATGGTCAAGGTGTTCCTGGCCGTGAAGCGCCGCATCCAGCCGGGCGACAAGATGGCAGGCCGCCACGGCAACAAGGGTGTGGTCTCCAACGTGGTGCCGGTCGAGGACATGCCGTACATGGCCTCGGGCGAAACCGTGGACATCGTGCTGAACCCGCTGGGCGTGCCGTCGCGTATGAACATCGGCCAGATCCTGGAAGTGCACCTGGGCTGGGCGGCCAAGGGCCTGGGCCGCAAGATCCAGGCGATGATGGAAGCCCAGGCGGCGGTTGCCGACCTGCGCAAGTTCCTGGACGACATCTACAACCACGACGACACCAACGTGGCCAACCGTGTCGACCTGTCGCAGTTCAGCGACGAGGAACTGCTGCGTCTGGCCCGTAACCTCACCGACGGCGTGCCGATGGCCACCCCGGTGTTCGACGGCGCCACCGAAGCGGAAATCAAGCGCATGCTGGAACTGGCCGACCTGCCGAGCAGTGGCCAGACCCAGCTGTACGACGGCCGCACCGGTGAAGCGTTCGATCGCCACACCACCGTCGGTTACATGCACTACCTGAAGCTGAACCACCTGGTCGACGACAAGATGCACGCCCGTTCGACCGGTCCGTACTCGCTCGTCACCCAGCAGCCGCTGGGCGGCAAGGCGCAGTTCGGCGGCCAGCGCTTCGGTGAAATGGAAGTCTGGGCGCTGGAAGCCTACGGCGCGGCCTACACCCTGCAGGAAATGCTGACGGTGAAGTCCGATGACGTGCAGGGCCGCAACCAGATGTACAAGAACATCGTCGACGGTGAGCACGAGATGGTCGCGGGCATGCCGGAATCCTTCAACGTGCTCGTGAAGGAAATCCGCTCGCTGGCCATCAACATGGAACTGGAAGACAACTGATCCATGCCGGCGCGGCGGTCAACGCCGCCGCGCCGCTGGCAGTGAACTGAAAGCCCATCGACACAGCATTCCTCCTTCTGGAGAACACCATGAAAGACCTGCTCAACCTCTTCAACCAGCAGCGCCAGACGCTGGACTTCGACGCGATCAAGATCGCGCTGGCTTCGCCGGACCTGATCCGTTCGTGGTCCTTCGGCGAAGTGAAGAAGCCGGAAACCATCAACTACCGTACCTTCAAGCCGGAACGCGACGGCCTGTTCTGCGCCGCCATCTTCGGCCCGGTGAAGGACTACGAGTGCCTGTGCGGCAAGTACAAGCGCATGAAGCACCGCGGCGTGGTCTGCGAAAAGTGCGGTACCGAAGTGACCCTGGCCAAGGTGCGCCGCGAGCGCATGGGCCACATCGACCTGGCCTCGCCGGTCGCGCACATCTGGTTCCTCAAGTCGCTGCCGTCGCGCATCGGCCTGATGCTGGACATGACCCTGCGCGACATCGAGCGCGTGCTGTACTTCGAAGCCTACGTGGTGACCGAGCCGGGCCTGACCGCCCTGGAGCGCCGCCAGCTGCTGACCGAGGAACAGTACCTGCAGGCCCGCCAGGAGCACGGTGACGACTTCGACGCCGCCATGGGCGCCGAGGCCGTGTACGAACTGCTGCGCACGATCGACCTGCAGTCGGAAATGACCCGCCTGCGCGAGGAAATCGCCGCTACCGGTTCGGAAACCAAGCTCAAGCGCCTCACCAAGCGCATCAAGCTGATCGAAGCCTTCCTGGAATCGGGCAACCGTCCGGAATGGATGGTCATGACCGTGCTGCCGGTGCTGCCGCCGGACCTGCGTCCGCTGGTCCCGCTGGATGGCGGCCGCTTCGCGACCTCCGACCTGAACGACCTGTACCGCCGCGTCATCAACCGCAACAACCGCCTGCGCCGCCTGCTCGAACTGAGCGCGCCGGACATCATCGTGCGCAATGAAAAGCGCATGCTGCAGGAGTCGGTCGATGCGCTGCTGGACAACGGCCGTCGTGGCCGTGCCATCACCGGCACCAACAAGCGCCCGCTGAAGTCGCTGGCCGACATGATCAAGGGCAAGCAGGGTCGCTTCCGCCAGAACCTGCTCGGCAAGCGCGTCGACTACTCGGGCCGTTCGGTCATCGTGGTCGGCCCGTACCTGCGCCTGCACCAGTGCGGCCTGCCGAAGAAGATGGCGCTCGAGCTGTTCAAGCCGTTCGTCTTCGCCAAGCTGCAGCGTCGTGGCCTGGCCACCACCATCAAGGCCGCCAAGAAGCTGGTCGAGCGCGAAGAAGCCGAAGTCTGGGACATCCTGGAAGAGGTCATCCGCGAGCATCCGGTGATGCTGAACCGTGCGCCGACCCTGCACCGACTGGGCATCCAGGCGTTCGAGCCGGTGCTGATCGAAGGCAAGGCCATCCAGCTGCACCCGCTGGTCTGCACCGCGTTCAACGCCGACTTCGACGGTGACCAGATGGCCGTCCACGTGCCGCTCTCGCTGGAAGCCCAGCTGGAAGCGCGTGCGCTGATGATGTCGACCAACAACATCCTGTCGCCGGCCAACGGCGAGCCGATCATCGTGCCGTCGCAGGACGTCGTGCTGGGTCTGTACTACATGACCCGCTCGCTGGAAAACAAGAAGGGCGAGGGCATGGCCTTCGCCAACATCGCCGAAGTGAAGCGTGCCTACGACAACCGCGTGGTGGAACTGCACGCGCGCGTCAAGGTCCGCATCACCGAAGTGGTGACCGACGAAGACGGCAACAAGCAGAACAAGACCTCGATCGTGGACACCACGATCGGTCGCGCCCTGCTGGCTGAAATCCTGCCGGAAGGCCTGCCGTTCGCGCTGGCCAACACCGAGCTGACCAAGAAGAACATCAGCCGCCTGATCAACTCCAGCTACCGCCAGCTGGGCCTGAAGGACACGGTCGTGTTCGCCGACAAGCTGATGTACACCGGCTTCGCGTACGCGACCCGCGCCGGTGTCTCGATCGGCATCGACGACATGCTGATCCCGGACGAGAAGAAGGGCATCCTCACCGAGGCCGAAGCCGAAGTGCTGGAAATCCAGGAGCAGTACCAGTCGGGCCTGGTCACCGCCGGCGAGCGCTACAACAAGGTGGTCGACATCTGGTCGCGCACCAACGAGCGCATCGCCAAGGCGATGATGGACACCATCGGTACCGAGAAGGTGGTCAATGCCAAGGGTGAGACCATCGACCAGAAGTCGATGAACTCGCTGTACATCATGGCCGACTCCGGTGCGCGTGGTTCGCAGGCGCAGATCCGTCAGCTGGCCGGCATGCGTGGCCTGATGGCCCGCCCGGACGGCTCGATCATCGAGACGCCCATCAAGGCGAACTTCCGCGAAGGCCTGAACGTGCAGGAGTACTTCAACTCCACCCACGGTGCCCGTAAGGGTCTGGCCGATACCGCGCTGAAGACCGCGAACTCGGGTTACCTGACCCGTCGTCTGGTCGACGTGGCACAGGACGTGGTGATCACCGAGGTGGATTGCGGTACCACCGAAGGCCTGATCATGACCCCGATCGTGGAAGGCGGCGACGTGGTCGAGCCGCTGAAGGACCGCGTGCTGGGCCGCGTGGTTGCCGAGGACGTGTTCCTGCCGGGCAACGACGAAGATCCGATCGTCACCCGCAACACCCTGCTGGACGAAGCCTGGGTTGCCAAGCTGGAAGATGCCGGCGTGCAGACCATCAAGGTCCGCTCGACCATCTCCTGCGAATCGGCCTTCGGCGTCTGCTCGCGCTGCTACGGCCGCGACCTGGCCCGTGGCCACCTGGTCAACATCGGTGAAGCGGTCGGCGTCATCGCCGCCCAGTCCATCGGTGAGCCGGGTACCCAGCTGACCATGCGTACGTTCCACATCGGTGGTGCGGCGTCGCGAGCTGCTGCGGTCGACAACATCACCGTCAAGACCACCGGCTCGGTCAAGTTCAGCAACCTCAAGTCGGTCGAGCATGCCAACGGCTCGCTGGTGGCAGTGTCGCGCTCGGGCGAAATCTCGGTGCTCGATGCCCACGGCCGTGAGCGTGAACGTTACAAGCTGCCGTACGGTGCAACCATCACGTCCAAGGACGGTGATGCGATCAAGGCTGGCCAGACCGTGGCCAACTGGGATCCGCATAACCACCCGATCGTGTCGGAAGTGGCCGGCTTCATCCGCTTCATCGACTTCGTCGACGGCATCACCGTCATCGAGAAGACCGACGAGCTGACCGGCCTGGCGTCGCGCGAAATCACCGATCCGAAGCGTCGTGGTACCCAGGCCAAGGACCTGCGCCCGATCGTGCGCATCGTCGACGCCAAGGGCAACGACCTGTCGATTCCGGGCACCGACCTGCCGGCGCAGTACCTGCTGCCGCCGCGCTCGATCGTCAACCTGCAGGACGGCGCTGCCGTCGGCGTGGGTGACGTGGTCGCCAAGATCCCGCAGGAAGCGTCGAAGACCCGCGACATCACCGGTGGTCTGCCGCGCGTGGCCGATCTGTTCGAAGCGCGCAAGCCGAAGGATCCGGCGGTGCTGGCCGAGCGTTCGGGCATCATCAGCTTCGGCAAGGACACCAAGGGCAAGCAGCGCCTGATCATCAAGGACACCGATGGTTCGGAGCACGAAGAGCTGATCCCGAAGTACCGCCAGGTCATCGTGTTCGAAGGCGAGCATGTCACCAAGGGTGAAACCATCGTGGACGGCGAGCCGAGCCCGCAGGACATCCTGCGCCTGCTGGGTGTCGAACCGCTGGCTGCCTACCTGGTGAAGGAAATCCAGGACGTGTACCGCCTGCAGGGCGTGAAGATCAACGACAAGCACATCGAGGTGATCACCCGCCAGATGCTGCGCAAGGTCGAGATCACCGACCAGGGCAGCAGCAAGTTCCTGAACGGCGAACAGGTGGAGCGCCAGCGCGTTATCGAGGAGAATGCCCGCCTTGCAGCCCGCAATGAGCTGCCGGCGCACTTCGATCCGGTGCTGCTGGGTATCACCAAGGCCTCGCTGGCGACCGAATCGTTCATCTCGGCCGCGTCGTTCCAGGAAACCACCCGCGTGCTGACCGAAGCGGCCGTCCGCGGCACCTCGGACAACCTGCGTGGCCTGAAGGAAAACGTCATCGTGGGTCGCCTGATTCCGGCCGGTACCGGCCTGGCGTACCACAGCAACCGCCGTCGCGGCGCTTCCGGCCTCACCGAGTCGGAAATGCAGACCCTTGCCGGCACCCCGGCCGCGGTCGAGGCACCGGTGGTTGAAGCCGAAGCTGAACAGGCCTCGGAAGACTGAAACACGGGTCCGGCCTCAGGGCCGGACCACCCGGGCGGGTAGAGTCGACTGTTAGTCGACTGCTATCCAGAGTCGACCGCTATCGACAGTCGACTAACAGTCGACTCTACCGGTACAGGGCAGGGTGGACCGCTCGCGGTTCACCCCGCCAACCTGAACGGGGTACATGGAGGCCCCCCAGTAACGTTCCGGGATCAGGAACGGGCTTGACAGGAGGCGTTTGACTGCTTTCCTGGCAGGTTGCTACAATCGTCTGTCTCAGCAGGCCAGAATTTTGGCCTGCTTTAACATTTCCGCATCTCTGGCCGGATTTTCCGGCCACCAATCAGAAGAACCTACTGATGGCGACGATCAACCAGCTGGTCCGCAAGCCGCGGCAAGCGACCACCTACAAGAGTGCCTCGCCGGCGCTCGACAAGTGCCCGCAGCGCCGTGGCGTCTGCACCCGTGTCTACACCACCACCCCGAAGAAGCCGAACTCGGCTCTGCGCAAGGTTGCCAAGGTCCGCCTGACCAACCAGGAAGAAGTGATTTCCTACATCGGTGGTGAAGGCCACAACCTGCAGGAGCACTCCGTGGTCCTGATCCGCGGCGGTCGCGTCAAGGACCTGCCGGGTGTGCGTTACCACACCGTTCGTGGCTCGCTCGACGCCGCCGGCGTTGCCAAGCGTCGCCAGGCCCGTTCCAAGTACGGCGCCAAGCGTCCGAAGGCATAAGGAGAGAGCACTATGTCGCGTAAGGGTAATACTCCGCAGCGTTCCGTCCTGCCCGATCCGAAGCACGGAAGCGAAACCATCGCCCGCTTCATCAACATGGTCATGCAGAGCGGCAAGAAGTCCGTCGCCGAAAAGATCGTGTACGGCGCCATGGACGTGATCACCGAGAAGAACAGCAGCGCCAACGCCATTGAACTGGTGCAGAAGGCTCTGGACAACGTTGCTCCGGCGGTCGAAGTCAAGTCGCGCCGCGTCGGCGGTGCCACCTACCAGGTGCCGGTCGAAGTGCGTTCGTCGCGCAAGATGGCCCTGGCCATGCGCTGGCTGATCGACTCCGCGCGCAAGCGTGGTGAGAACACCATGCCGAAGAAGCTGGCTGCTGAACTGATCGACGCCTCGGAAAATCGTGGCGGCGCCATCAAGAAGCGCGAAGAAACCCACCGCATGGCCGAAGCCAACAAGGCATTCGCCCACTACCGCTGGTGAGTTTGACGGCCTTGTAAAACAGGCAGGGCAGCACCACTTCGGTGCGTGCTGCCTCGCGGTCCCAGAAGGACTGCGCCAATCCGAAGGCCGCCGAAAGGCGGCGTTCGGCCATCCGAAATCCAAGAAATCTGAGAGGCTCCCGTGGCCCGTTCCACTCCCATCGAGCGTTACCGTAACTTCGGCATCATGGCTCACATCGATGCCGGCAAGACCACCACGTCCGAGCGCATCCTGTTCTACACCGGCAAGAGCCACAAGATCGGTGAAGTGCATGACGGCGCCGCCACCATGGACTGGATGGAGCAGGAGCAGGAGCGTGGCATCACGATCCAGTCCGCTGCCACCACCGCGTTCTGGAAGGGCATGGACAAGTCCCTGCCGGAGCACCGCTTCAACATCATCGACACCCCCGGGCACGTCGACTTCACCATCGAAGTGGAGCGCTCGCTGCGCGTGCTCGACGGTGCCGTCTTCGTCCTGTGCGCCGTCGGTGGCGTGCAGCCGCAGTCGGAAACCGTGTGGCGCCAGGCCAACAAGTACCACGTGCCGCGCATCGCGTTCGTCAACAAGATGGACCGCACCGGTGCCAACTTCCAGAAGGTCGTCGGCCAGCTGAAGGCCAAGCTGGGCGCGGTTGCCGTGCCGATGCAGCTGCCGATCGGCGCTGAAGACAACTTCAAGGGCGTTGTCGATCTGCTGAAGATGAAGGCCATCCATTGGGATGAGGCTTCGCAGGGCATGAAGTTCGAATACGGTGAAATCCCGGCCGAACTGCAGGGCCCGGCTGAAGAGGCTCGCCAGTTCATGGTCGAGACCGCTGCCGAAGCCAGCGAAGAGCTGATGGAAAAGTACCTGGGCGGCGAAGAGCTGGCCGAGGCCGAAATCATCAACGCCCTGCGTACCCGTACCCTGGCGACCGAGATCGTGCCGATGTACTGCGGCTCGGCCTTCAAGAACAAGGGCGTGCAGGCCATGCTGGACGGCGTGATCCAGCTGCTGCCGTCGCCGGTCGACGTGCCGGACGTGAAGGGCGTGGACGTTGACGACGACACCGTCGAAATGACCCGCAAGTCCGACGACAAGGCCCCGTTCTCGTCGCTGGCCTTCAAGATCATCACCGACCCGTTCGTCGGCGCGCTGACCTTCTTCCGTGTCTACTCGGGCACCCTGAACGGTGGCGACACCGTGCTGAACTCGGTGAAGGGCAAGAAGGAGCGCATCGGCCGAATCCTGCAGATGCACTCGAACAACCGCGAGGAAATCAAGGAAGTTCTGGCCGGTGACATCGCCGCTGCCGTGGGCCTGAAGGACACCACCACCGGTGACACCCTGTGCGCCGTGGACGCCCCGATCATCCTGGAGCGCATGACGTTCCCGGAGCCGGTGATCTCGATGGCCGTCGAGCCGAAGACCAAGTCGGACCAGGAAAAGATGGGTCTGGCCCTGGGCCGTCTGGCGCAGGAAGATCCGTCGTTCCGCGTCAAGACCGACGAAGAATCCGGCCAGACCATCATCTCGGGCATGGGCGAGCTGCACCTGGACATCATCGTCGACCGCCTGAAGCGCGAGTTCAACGTTGAAGCCAACGTCGGCGCGCCGCAGGTGGCCTACCGCGAAACCATCACCCTGGCCGACGTCAAGTCGGACTACAAGCACGCCAAGCAGTCCGGTGGTAAGGGTCAGTACGGTCACGTCGTGATCGAACTGTCGCCGATCACCGCTGCCGACCGTGCCGATCCGAAGCTGGCTCCGGCCATCAAGGACGACTTCCTGTTCATCAACGACATCACCGGCGGCGTGATCCCGAAGGAATTCATTCCGTCGGTTGAAAAGGGCCTGCGCGAAACCATCACCAGCGGTCCGCTGGCTGGCTTCCCGGTCGTGGACGTCAAGGTGAAGCTGGTGTTCGGTTCGTACCACGACGTCGACTCCTCGGAAATGGCGTTCAAGCTGGCTTCGTCGATGGCCTTCAAGCAGGGCTTCGCCAAGGCCAAGCCGGTGCTGCTGGAGCCGATCATGAAGGTCGAGATCGTGACCCCGGAGGATTACCAGGGTGACGTGATGGGCGACGTCAGCCGTCGTCGCGGCGTGCTGCAGGGTTCCGACACCACCGGTGACGGTTCGGCCAGCATCATCAACGCGATGATCCCGCTGGGTGAAATGTTCGGCTACGCCACTGCGCTGCGTTCGCAGACCCAGGGCCGCGCCACCTTCACCATGGAATTCGATCACTACGAGCCGGCTCCGACCAACATCGCCGAAGCCGTCATGAAGAAGGGCTGAGCCTCGCTCAGCCTCTCTTGAAACCACTTACGAACAATCAAGGTATAGAACAATGGCAAAGGGTAAGTTCGAGCGCACCAAGCCGCACGTCAACGTCGGCACCATCGGTCACGTCGATCACGGCAAGACCACGCTGACCGCCGCACTGACCAAGATCGGTGCCGAGCGCTTCGGTGGCGAGTTCAAGGATTACTCCTCGATCGACGCCGCTCCGGAAGAAAAGGCTCGTGGCATCACGATCTCGACCGCGCACGTCGAATACGAATCCCCGGTCCGTCACTACGCCCACGTCGATTGCCCGGGCCATGCTGACTACGTCAAGAACATGATCACCGGTGCCGCCCAGATGGACGGCGCGATCCTGGTGTGCTCG
>NZ_JCAFSU010000029.1:0-20238 GCF_059369555.1 Stenotrophomonas sp. YJH_SMC_21 | reverse complement strand
GTTGAAGTGCAGGGTGCCGCCATTGCCGGTGTAGTTGCCATTGACGGTCAGCTGCGGATACGCCGCAGTGCCCGCTGCACCAAGGAAGATGTTGCTGCCTGCACCCAGGGTGAGGTTGCCGGTGTTGCTGTCGCCGGACAGTGTCCAGCGGCCGCCCTGGTCGACGATGACGTCGGCCGGGCCGAGGATGCGGCCGGTGAGGTCGAGGCCGTCAAGGAAGCGCAGCGTGCCGCTGGCGGTATCGGCAATGGTGATATCGCCGTTTAGGTTGGAGGTCCGGGCGGTGACGTCAAATACTGAGCTGTCGCGCCCTTCGATCACGACATTATTGCTGCTGGAAAGCGTCGATCCGTTTTGGATTGCTACGCGGACAGGGTATCCTGTCGTGGTGCCGCCAATAAGAAGCGCCGGCCCGCTTGTTGCTGCAACATGCGAAGAATCGAGGAGCAGCCCCCAATCCTGCATGCCCGCCGAACCTGCGATTGCGGAGTTCGTGAGGCTGATGCCATAGGTACTTCCGACGACCTTGGTGTTGGCTTTCAGGTTGAGGATTGTGCCAAGGCTGCGAATTCCTTGCGCAAAGGTGCTTCCCTCCGAGTCCAGCCGGCCGCCGCCGCTGCCGGTGAAGGGCCCATTGAAGGTGCTGCCTGCCGTCGTAAGATGTGGCCGAGTAAGTCCAGAATTGCCTGAGCCGACGTTGATTGAGAGGGTGAATTGGCCATTCACAGTCGAGTTGTGCAGCGTGCCAACACTATTGAGCAGCCGCATGCTGGAAATACTTGCGCCATTCGCAATGACCCGTGCGGGTTGACCTCCAGAATAGTTGGTGTCGATTCGGTTGGTCGTGGCGCCTTCCACAATCAGCGTGCCACCGTTTACGTCGTAGGCTTGAGGTAGGGAGCCCGCATTCACCACAAGAGTCTGGCCTGGATTGACGGTTGCTGCGCCGGCTGCACCAGAAGTAGCGATCAGCAATGCCGTGGCAATAGCCCGAGCTAGATCGGATTGGTTCTTGGCGGAAGGAAACTTCGGCGTGAACTGCATCATGCGCATGGGTGTTTCTCCTTGAAGCTCATTGGGGTGGGACCTGCATCCGCAGGGCCGGAGGCGGCACTGTGCGGATCGGGTCTTGCCTGGGCCATGCAATTAATCTGAAACGACTGCAGCGGCACGTGCCGGATTCAAACCTCGTTCAATAACTCACCAAACTGAATGGAGCGCGCGGTCTGAATAATTCAGCGTGCGTGAGGGCGCAGTGAATGGCGCGTGGAAGATGCCCAAACTGCCCGTTCGCAATGCAGTTCTGTGATGGCGCCCGCAGTTCCCCTGCACGGCGGCGCCGTGGGAGGCTCCATGGAGTCGGGGGATGCGGACCAGGACCCCTTCCTGCGGAAGGGATCCGGCCCAGGGGGATCTCGATCAGCCGCAGCGGAATGCGGCGGGGGTGCGGGCGCCGACGATGATCATGCGGATCATCGTGGAGATCTGTTCGACCAGCTCCGGATCCTTCTCCGGTGGCAGGTCCATGGCGGTGGCGCCCATCGCGAACACCAGCCGGGTGATGGCCTTGGCCACCAGTTCCGGGGCATGCAGCACGGCGCCATCCAGTGCGGCCAGGCGCACCAGGTCGTGCTGCAGCTCTTCTTCGAAGTAGTGCAGCTCACGTTCGACCGCGTGCTTGAAGTCGTCCGAGCCGACCGCGCCTTCGCGCAGCAGCACGTGCAGCAGCTTGTCGTCGGCGCGCAGCTGCTCCATGAAGGTCTCCACGGAAACGCGCACCACGCTGGTGGCGGTGGAGGTGGCGCGCTGGCGGGCCTCGCCGATGATGGTGCGCAGCGAGCGGCCGGCGGCGTCGATCAGCGCCACGGCCAGTTCATCCATGTCGCGGAACTGACGGTAGAAGCTGTTCGGCGCGATGCCGGCCTCACGTGCCACTTCGCGCAGGCTGAGCGTCGACAGGCTGCGGTGCGGCCCGATCAGTTTCAGGGCGGCGGCCAGCAGATCCTCGCGGCTCACCGTACGGCGGGCCGGGCTGTTGGCATCTTCGGGCGTCGACAAGGCGGTGGCGGCGGCCATGGGGGTTCCGGTGGGGCGAGGCTGAATCATACCCAATCCGGTTCAATATACACATGTATACACAGGTGTATGTGCGCCCGTATAGTTCGCTCATGAGCGCTGTCGTCCGTCCGTCCCTGTTCTCTCCGTACCGCTGGGTCTCGCCGTCGCTGTTCGATTTCTGGGCGGGCCAGCTCAATCCCCTGTGGACCCTGCGCGAGCCGGTGGCCCGCCTGGTCCGGCGTGAGCCGGCCGGCGAGGGCGCGGCGACGCTGGTCCTGCGCACCAACCGTCACTGGGCCGGCATGCGCGCTGGCCAGCACGTCACCCTCGGCGTCGAGATTGAAGGACGCCTGTGGCAGCGCAGCTACAGCCCCACCGCACTGGGTCGGCGCGAGCTGGCGATCACCGTCAAGGCGATCGACGGCGGCCGGGTCAGCCAGCATCTGGTCAACCACGCGCAGCCGGGCGAACTGTTCCGCCTCGATGCCGCCTTCGGCGAGTTCCATATGCCGGCCGCGGCGCCGGTGCTGCTGCTGGCGGCTGGCAGTGGCATCACGCCGATGCGCAGCCTGCTACGCGAGTCCTGCCAGCGCCCGCTGGCAGCGCCGGTGGACCTGTTCTACTGGGAGCGCACCGCCGCCCATCTGCAGTTCCGTGATGAACTGCAGGCGCTGGCCGCGGCCCATCCGAACCTGCGCGTGCACCTGCTGACCACCCGCGAGGGTGAGGCGCCGGCGGCGCGAATCGATACCCATGATCTGCAGGTGGCCGGCGATGACACGCCGCTGGCGCAGCGCCATGTGCTGGCCTGCGGCCCGGACGGCTTCGTTGCTGCCGCGCGTGAGCGCCTGGCGCACCAGGTGGCTGGCTTCCAGGCCGAAGCCTTCACCCCGCCGGCGCCGCTGCGCGATGCCAGCAGCGAAGGCGAGGTGTCGCTGACGCTTGCGCGCAGTGGTCGCCAGCTGAGCGTGCCGCGCGGCCGCTCGCTGCTGGAAAGCCTGGAAGCCCATGGCATCAAGCCCAAGCATGGTTGCCGCATGGGCATCTGCAATACCTGCACCTGTGATCGCGTCAGTGGCGCCACCCGCCATCTGCGCACCGGCGACCTGCAGTCCGAATCGGCACAGCCGGTGCGGATCTGCGTGAGCGCACCGACCACCGACCTGACTTTGGATCTCTGAGGACGCCTGCCATGACCCGCGCTACCGACCGTGCCCTGAGTACTGCCGAGATGCATGCCTTCGGTGAGGAACTCGACGCGATCCGCGACCGTGTGATCGGCAGCCTCGGCGCCTCCGATACCCGTTACATCCGCCGCGTGGCTGCCGCCGTGCGCTGGTTCGGCGTGGGTGGCCGCGGTCTGCTGTTCCTGGCGGCATTCTCGCCGCTGTTCTGGATGCCGCTGCTGTGGCCGGCCGCGATCACCGGCACGCTGCTGCTGGCGCTGTCGAAGATCCTGGAGAACATGGAGCTGGGCCACAACGTCATGCATGGCCAGTTCGACTGGACCGGCGACCCCAAGCTCAATGGCAACACCTACGAGTGGGACATCGTTGCCACTGCCGACAACTGGCGCAAGACCCACAATTTCCGCCACCACACCTACACCAACGTGCGTGGCATGGACGATGACATCGGCTACGGCCTGCTGCGCATCTTCCCGGAACAGCGCTGGAAGCCGTTCTACCTGCTGCAGCCGATCATCGCACCGATCTTTGCGCTGCTGTTCCAGTGGGGCGTGGCCGCGCAGGACCTGCGCCTGGGCCGTTGGCTGAAGGGTCGTATCAGCGGCCGTGCGATGTGGATGCAGACCCGCCCGGTGGCGCGGAAGATGGCCCGCCAGGTGCTGAAGGACTACGTGTTCTTCCCGCTGCTGGCCGGCCCGTTCTTCCTCACCGTGATGCTGGGCAACATGGTGGCCAACGGCCTGCGCAACATCTGGACCTACGTGATCATCTTCTGCGGCCACTTCACCGCCGAATCGGAAACCTTCCCGAAGGAATGCCTGCGCAATGAATCGCGCGGCCACTGGTACCTGCGCCAGCTGCGCGGGTCGTCCAACATCAGTGGCGGCTTCCTGATCAACGTGCTGTCGGGCAACCTCAGCCACCAGATCGAGCACCACTTCTACCCGGACCTGCCGGCCAACCGCTATGCGGCCATCGCCAAGGAAGTGAAGGACATCTGCCGCCGTTACGGCCAGCACTACAACAACGGCTCGCTGCCGCGCCAGTTCGGCCAGGTGGTCTGGCGCATCCTGCGTCACGCGTTCCCGAGCAAGCCGCGCCGCCTGCCGATGTCGGACATCATGTCCGCACCGGCATCGGCCAACGCGGGCTGATCGACTCAGCCCGCTTTCGCCAGGTCCGCCTGCTCGCGGTCAAGGCGTCGCAGGAACACCTGCATTTCCTTGCGTGCCTGCTGGTCGCCCTTGCTGCCGGCCACGCTCAGGCCGCGTTGCCATGCTTCGCGCGCCGCCTGCGGCTGGCCACTGGCCAGCCAGGCCTTGCCCAGCAGCTTCCACGCCGCCGAGTACTGCGGATCAAGCACCACGCAACGGCCCAGATGGGTCGCCGCGCGCACCGGGTTGCCGGCATCCAGCCAGCCCTTGCCCAGGCCGAAGCGCAGCAGCGCGCCGTCCTTGCCGGCGGCAAGCATGCATTCCAGAGCTTCAATGTTCATCAGCGCACCTCCACCAGCAGCTCGGCTGGGCCGGGCTGGAAGCGGCCCCGATGGAACAGCAGCGGCGCGCCGCCGTTCTCGTGCACTTCGATGATGCGGCCGGCCAGCAGCAGGTGATCGCCCACCGGCCACTGTGCGTGGCGGGTACAGGTGAGATGGGCGACCGCACCGGCGATGCGCGGTGGGGCATCCTCGTCGTCATCCAGCAATGCCAGGCCATCGAAGCGGTTGCGCACCTGCGGATCGGCAAAGCGCCGGGCCAGCGCTTCCTGGTCGGCCGCCAGCACGCTGATCGCAAAGCGGGTGGCGCGCTGGAAGGTGGACAGGCTCTGCGCGTGCAATGCCAGGTTCCACAGCACCAGCGGCGGCTGCAATGACACCGGCACGAACGAATTGATGGTCAGGCCGATGGGCTTGCCCTGCGCATCGCGTGCGCAGACGATGGCCACGCCGGTAGGAAAGTGGCCGAGCAGCCGCCGCAGTGCGCGCGGCGGCATCTCGACCGACGGCACCGGCGCCGGGGCGGGGAATACTCCCGCCCACGGCCCGGCGTACGGCAGTGTCTCGCCGCTCATGAGGCCCTGGCCTGGCGGTAGCGCCGGCCGACCTCGGCCCAGTTGATGATGTTGAAGAACGCACCGATGTAGTCCGGGCGACGGTTCTGGTAGTGCAGGTAGTAGGCGTGTTCCCAGACATCCAGTGCGAGGATCGGGGTGTTGCCCGACAGGCCCACGGCTGCACCCATCAACGGGCTGTCCTGGTTGGCGCTGCTTTCCACCTGCAGGTGGCCATCGCGATCGCTGGTCAGCCAGGCCCAGCCGCTGCCGAAGCGGGTCTGAGCCGCCTTGGTGAAGGCGTCCTTGAAGGCATCGAAGCCGCCAAGATCGCGGTCGATGGCGGCGGCCAGCTCACCATCGGGTGCACCACCGTGGGGGCTGAGCACGGTCCAGAACAGGCTGTGGTTGGCGTGGCCACCGCCGTTGTTGCGGACCGCGCCACGCTGGGCCTCGGGCACGGCATCGAGGTTGGCGATCAGCGCCTCGACCGGCTGCTCGGCGATGCCGGCCTGCTCGATGGCGGCGTTGAGATTGTTGACGTAGGTCTGGTGGTGCTTGCTGTGGTGGATCTCCATCGTGCGCGCATCGAAATGCGGCTCAAGGGCGTCGTAGGCGTAGGGGAGCGGGGGAAGCGAGTACGACATCGAAGCAATCTCCGTGGGGAAGACCAGAGGGCTGGCCGTGGGGAGACTGTTATCGCACCTCAACATTGGTTGAGGTCAAGGGGCGGGGGATGAAATGCGTGAAAGGGAGCAGGAGCGGCATGGTAGTGCCGGCCGCTGGCCGGCAATCAGCGAAGGTCGGGTTGCCGGCCAGCGGCCGGCACTACCAGAACCCGCGTTTCGAACCTCGCCGGCGCGCTGACGTGCCCGCTGCCAGCGTTATCATCAACTCAACCAGTCCTTGCACGCACCATCCACCTGGTCACCGCATGCCTGCTGCATCCGCTGCTGCAGCCGCGCCAGCGTCTCCGCACCCTGGTGCTTGCCGCTCCACGTCTTCAACTGCCCGGCCAGGCGCTCGAAGCGCTGGCGGGTGCGCTGGTGGTAGCCCGACGGCTGCGCTTCCAGTTCGGCGATCAGCGACGCGGTGGCCTGCTCGATGCGTGGTGCGTCGTCCGGTGCCAGCTTCAGCAACCCTTCCACGTACAGCACGCCCCACTGCACGCGGGTGGCCGGGCCCTGTGCACCGTCGTAGGCGCGCTTCAACCACTCCAGTGCACCGGCGGTATCGCCGCGCTGTTCGGCCAGCTCGGCCAGCTCGGGCATGTAGTAGTACGGCTGCTCGCTGCGCTTCAGCTCGGCCAGCAACAGCGCCTCGGCGCCCGCGTCGTCGCCGACCTGGCGCAATGCGTACGCCGCGCTGCTGATCGTCGCCTGGCGTGCGTGCGCATCGGTGGTGGCCGCATCGGCAGCGGCCACCCGCTGCTTGACCCGCTCAACCAGGGCCGCGGGCAGTGCGCCCTTCGGCTGCTGCTGGCGCGCCAGCGATACTTCCGTCAGTGCGCGTGACAACGCGTCGTCGGCGCGGTCGCCGCGTTCGGCATCAGCGCGCTCCAGCGCGACCAGCAGCTGCTGCCCCAGCGTGTTGCTGGTGGCCGGGCCGGCGCTGGCCTGCTTGACCAGCTGCACGCCTGCATAGCCCAGCAACTCACGGTTGCGGCGCACTTCCGCCGGTTGCGCCAGCACCGCCTGCAGCAGCTCGCGTACTTCGGTGGGCGAGGCATCGGGCTTTTCGGCTGTTGCCAAGGCAAGCAGAGCGAAGCGACGCTGCAGGGCGGCATCCGGTGCCGCCTTGGACAACTGGCGCAGCACGTCCTGGCTCTTGCGCTCGCCGGCCAGGCGGTTGGCGTCCACTTCCCAGCCGTAGTCGCCCAGTACCTGCCAGTCTTCGGCGGCCAGGCGGTCCGGCGTCGCCAGCGCGGTGGCCAAGGTGGCGGCGACGGCACTGCGGCGGCCTGCGGCAACGGTCAGTGCCCGGGTCAGTTCGGCGGCGTCGTTGCCGCCGGCCACGCGGGTGATTTCGTTGCGCTGTGGGTCCAGCACGATCAGGGTCGGATAGCCGCGTACGCCGAAGCGTTCGCCCCAGGCCTGCGCACCTTCTTCGTCGCCATCCAGATAGACGGGCACGAATTTGCTGGTCAGCGCGATGAAGGCCGGGTCCTTGAACAGGCCCGCCTTGAGCTGGTTGCACGGTGGGCACCAGACCGCGCCCCAGTACAGCAGCACCGGCTTGCCGCTGTCGGCGGCTTCGGCGAAGGCATCGTCCACATCGCCCTGGCGCCAGGCGATGGCGGACGCCGGCGCGGGTGCCTCAGCGGAGTTGGCGGTGGAAACCGGGGCCGGGGTGCAGGCGCTCAGCGCCGAAGCCAGCAGCAACACGGAAAGCGCGACGCGCATCGGCAGCATCTCGAAGGGCAGGGTGACAGGCCATTGTAGGAACCGCCGGGGAGCCCGCTGATTCAGTTTGCTTATGACGGGCGTGCTGCAGGGCATGACGCCCACCGGGCATTGCCGGGCAACGCCGGGCGGATGCCTTCAGGCCGCTGCCCGCACCATCTGCTGATACACCAACCCATTGAACTCGCCGACGTCACCGTCCAGCGCAAAGCCATAGCGCAGGTAGGTCGGTACTGCATTGAGCGAGGCGCGCACGGTCAGGACCGGCTCGCGCACCTGTGGAAGCACCGCCTCGAACAAAGCATGGCCGATGCCCTGGCCCTGGCAGGCGGGATCGACGAACAGCATCGCAAGGTGCCGACCCTCCTTCAGTTCGATCACGCCGATGACACGGCCGTCCTGCTCGGCCACCAGGATGTGGTTGTCACCGTGCAGGCGCGCGCCGAACGCTTCGGCAGCGGCGACACTGCCGAAAGTGGCGATGCCGGCCGCGCTGAGCGAAGGCGCGACCGCCGCAGTGAACGCAGCCAGGCACACCGCACTGATCGCGGGCAGGTCATCGACGTGGGCAGGGCGGATCGTCGGCATGCAGTGTTCTTCCGGTAGTGGGCGGCGCGTCATCGTTGCCGCAGGCCTGCACGCTAAGCTGGCGGCATGAGTGATTTCAATCCTGCTTACGCTGCCTTGTTTCCGCAACAGGGCCTGAGCCTGGGCCTGATGACGCCTGTCGCCGCGCATGGACTGGCCGATCCGAATGAGGCGCGGCGCATTGCTCGGCTGGCCGATGATCTGGGCTTTGCCGCATTGTGGACGCGTGATGTACCACTGATGGTGCCGCAGGGTCCGGACGCGACAGCAAGCGCGCTGGATGACCCGTTCCTGTGGCTGGGCATGCTGGCCGCTGCGACCGAGCGCATCGTGGTCGGCAGCGCGGCCATCGTGCTGCCATTGCGGCAGCCGCTGCAGGTGGCGAAGTCGGCCTTGAGCCTGGACCGGATCAGCGGCGGGCGCTTCGTGCTGGGCCTGGGTTCGGGGGACCGACCGGAAGAGTTCGCCGCATTCGGCGAGGATCTGGAGGGCAGGGCGGCGACCTTCCGTGCGCGTTGGACCTTGTTGCGCGCGGCGCTGTCACCGGAGGCCGATGAGCGGACGGCCGTACTGCAGGCGACGGGTGGCTTCGACGTGCTGCCGGCGCCGGCAACCCGCATCCCGATGCTGGTGGTGGGTACCGCGCGGCAGAGCCTGCAGTGGATCGCGCGCGAGGCCGAAGGCTGGGCCACCTATCATCGCGACGAGGCCGCACAGGAAGGACGCATCGGCCTGTGGCAGCAGGCGCTGGTGCAGCGTGGTGGGCCAGCCAAGCCGTTCGTGCAGTCGATGCTGCTGGACCTGCAGGCCGATCCGCAGGCGCCAGCCGAGCCGCTGCCGCTGGGCCTGAAGGTCGGCCACGATGGCCTGCGTGACTACCTGCTGCGCGTGCATGCGCAGGGCGTGGCGCACGTGATGTTCAACCTGGTCGACAACGGGCGGCCGATGGACGTGGTGCTGCGTGAGATCGGGGAGCACGTTCTGCCACACGCGCTCCGGTAGCTGTCCACCTCGGTGGGCTCCAGCGGTCGCGCACGGCTCGACGCTACATGGGGTTCGCATCTGCGTATCATTCGCATTTGATACCCCCATGCCGGAGCCCCACGTGACCCAACATTCCCCCATGCACCCGACCGGACGTCTGTTCGCCGCGGTCGCTTTCATCGAGGCCGTGACCTGGGCCGGCCTGCTCATCGGCATGTGGATGAAGTACGGCCCGATGGCCAAGGTGGCGCTGGTGAAGCTGTTCGGGCCGCTGCACGGCGTGGCCTTCCTGGTCTATGTGGCAGTCACCCTGTTCGCGGCGGTGCGCCTGCGCTGGCCGTGGTGGGCCAGTGCCCTGGCGCTGCTGGCAGCCATCCCGCCGCTGGTGACGCTGCCGCTGGAGTGGTGGTTCAAGCGCCGTGGCCTGCTCGGCCTGCATGCAATGCGCTGAACCCACTGTTGCGCGCCCATTCAAGAGAATGGGTATCAAATGCAAATACGAGCCGTTATCATTTAAGGGTGGCGTCCGGTCCTGAGCAGGGCCGGTGCCGGGCGGGGTGCGCAGGCGTGCCCGGCCATCCTTTCCTGTTACGGCTGGTGTTCCATGCACGCACGTCCCGTCGTTCCCGGCTTACCGGCGCTGGTGTTGGCTGCCCTGATCGGCACCATGGCGATGATGTCCTTCGTCGCAGTGATCGGCCCGGTGGTCCGCATGCTCGGCCTGTCCGAGTGGCATGCCGGCCTGTCGGTCACCGCCGCAGGCGTGTTGTGGATGCTGGCCGCGCGCCCCTGGGGCCAGCTCAGCGACCGCATCGGCCGCAAGCGCGTGCTGATCCTGGCGATGAGTGCCTATACGGCGGTCTACATCGCACTGGCGGTGTTCATCGACGTCGCCCTGCAGGCGGTGCCGCCGGTACTGGTGTCGGTGCTGGTGCTGGTGGGCGCGCGCGGCTTGATCGGGCTGTTCTACGCGGCCGTGCCGCCCACGGCCGCTGCGCTGATTGCCGACAAGGCACCGACCGGGCAGCGCGCCAGTTTCCTCGCCCGGCTGGGCAGTGCCAACGCGCTGGGCATGGTACTGGGTCCGGCCGCTGCCGGCTGGCTGGCCTATACCAATCTTTCGCTGGCGCTGTACGTGGCCGCGTTGCTGCCGTTGCTGGCACTGGCATTGCTGGCCTGGCGGCTGCCGGCTACACCACCGGTGGTGGGCGCGTCCGCACAGCGCCGCACGCCGATGAGCCGTCTCGACGCGCGCCTGCGCCTGCCGCAGCTGGCAGCGTTCATCGCGATGGTCTCGGTGACCATCGCGCAGGTCACGGTCGGCTTCTTCGCGATTGATCGCCTGGGCCTGGATGCGGCGGCCGGTGCACGCATGGCCGGCATCGCACTTACCGCCGTTGGTGTCGGCCTGATCCTGGCGCAGGCGCTGGTGATGAAGCTGGAGGTCCGTCCACGCCGTTGGATCGTCCTTGGCGCCCTGATTTCCGGCATTGGCTTTGCTTCGGTGGCGGGCGTGCAGCAGGGCTGGCAGTTGCCGGCGGCGTACGCGTTGGCCGCGTTTGGCATGGGCTTCGTATTCCCCTCGTTCCAGGCGCTGGCCGCCGATGCGGTGGAGGCGCACGAGCAGGGCGCCGCCGCCGGCACCGTCGCTGCCGCGCAGGGGCTGGGCATGGTGGCCGGGCCGATGCTCGGCACGCTGTTGTATCGCGGCGGGCCAAGCCTGCCTTACCTGCTGGTCGGTGCGCTGCTGCTGTTGCTGTGCGCGCTGGCTGCAGCGCATCGGATGAAGGAGACCCCATGAACGATTCCCTGATGCAGGGCGCGTGGCCGGAGGCTGCGCCAGCGCCGCTGGACAGCACCGACGACGCGTCGCTGTTCCTGCTGCAGCATGCCGGCCAGCACGTGCATGCACGCGGCTGCCGCGCCACGCTGCCGGCCGGTGCACTGGCGACATTGGCAGAACGCGTCTCGGCGTTCTTTGCCCGGCAGCGTGGCGGCCCGGGCCTGCTGGTTGGCGCAGTGCCGTTCGAACCGCGTGCGGACGATGCGCTGTTCCAGCCCGAGCGCTTGCTGCCGGCGCTGGCACTGCAGCCGCAGGCCGCACCGCCGCTGGACGGTGCCCTGCGCGCCGAGCCTGCGCCGCAGGACTATGCGTCAGCGGTTGCCGCGGCGGTGCAGGTACTGCGCGCGCCCGAACTGAGCCTGCAGAAGGTGGTGCTGGCGCGCAGCCTGCTGGCACGCACCCGCCAGGCGCTGTCTCCGGACGTGCTGCTGGCACGCCTGGGCGCGGATCCGTCGGTGGCGACCTACGCGGTGCCGTTGCCGGTGGAGCTGGGCCAGGCACCGGCCTGGCTGGTGGGGGCGACGCCGGAACTGCTGCTGCGCAAGCGCGGCGCCGAGCTGTTGTCGCATCCGCTGGCCGGTTCCGCGCGGCGCAGCGCCGATGCCGCCGAGGACGAGCGTGCGGCGCAGGCGCTGCTGGCCTCGGCCAAGGACCACGACGAGCACCGCCACGTGGTCGAAGCCATCGTCGAGGGCCTGGCACCGTACTGCAGCCACATCGATGCGCAGCCGCGCCCGGTGCTGCATGCCACCGCCAGCATGTGGCACCTGGGCACCCGCATCCACGCCACCCTGAAGGATCCGCAGACGTCTGCCGCCGAACTGCTGGCGCAGCTGCACCCCACGCCGGCAGTCTGCGGTACGCCACGGTTGGCGGCGCTGCAGCGCATCCGCGAGCTGGAACCGGTGCCGCGCGGCTTCTACGCCGGTGCCGTGGGCTGGTTGGACGCGCAGGGTGACGGCGACTGGTACGTGGCGATCCGCTGCGCGCGCCTGCAGGGCACGCAGCTGCGCCTGTATGCCGGTGCCGGCATCGTCGCCGAGTCACACCCCGAGGCCGAGGTGGCCGAAACCGCAGCGAAGTTCGCTGCCCTGTTGAACGCGCTGGGTGTCCATGAATCCGCGCCCGCCATCGAGCCTGCCGCATGAGTACCTCCACTGACTCTTCCCGCCTGCCGCTGCAGCAGGTGTGGCCCGACGCGCTGGTGGCGCGCTATCGCGACGCCGGTCACTGGCGTGGCGAGACCTTCCCGGGTTTCCTGCGCGAGCGTGCAGAACGCTATGCCGATGACATCGCGGTGATCGCCGGCGACGTACGCCTGAGCTATGCGCAGCTGTGGCATGAGGCAGGCCGCATCGGTGCGGGCCTGCTGGCGCTCGGCCTGCAGCCTGGCGAACGGGTGCTGGTGCAGCTGGGCAATACCGCCGGGTTCATCACCACGGTCTGCGGCCTGTTCCGCGCCGGCCTGGTGCCGGTGTATGCGTTGCCGGCGCACCGCATCACCGAGCTGGTCCACTTCGCCAACAAGGCGGAAGCCAGTGCCTACATCACCACCACACTGCACGATGGCTTCGATCATCGCGGGTTGGCAAGGGCGCTGCAGGCCGAAGTGCCGGCGGTTCGCCATGTGGTGATCGACGGCGATGCCGCGGAGTTCGTCGCGCTGGAGGCACTGCAGGGCGATCGCAGCCAGCTGCCGTCCGATCCGGACCCGCAGTCGGTGGCGTTCCTGCAGATTTCCGGAGGCAGCACTGGGCTGTCCAAGCTGATTCCGCGCACCCACGACGACTACATCTACTCGTTCCGCGCCAGCAATGACCTCTGCGGCATCGACCGCGACAGCGTCTATCTGGTCGCGCTGCCGGCCGCGCACAATTTCCCGATGAGTTCGCCGGGCTTCTTCGGCGCACTGTATGCCGGCGCCCGCGTGGTGCTCAGTCCCGGCCCCGGTCCGGATGCGGCCTTCCCGCTGATCGCCCGCGAGCAGGTGACCTGCTGCGGGCTGGTGCCGCCGCTGGCGTTGCTGTGGGCACAGGCCGCCGCCACCAGCAAGCATGATCTGTCCAGCCTGCAGGTACTGCAGGTAGGCGGCGCCAAACTGGTGCCGGAAGCCGCACGACGGGTGATCGATGGCCTTGGCTGCACGCTGCAGCAGGTGTTCGGCATGGCCGAAGGCCTGGTCAACTACACACGGCTGGATGACCCGGAGGAACTGATCGTGGCCTGCCAGGGCAGGCCGATCAGTCCGGATGATGAAGTGCGCGTGGTCGATGACCATGACCAGCCGGTGGCCGAAGGCGAGGTAGGGCATCTGCTCACCCGTGGGCCGTACACCATCCGCGGCTACCACAACGACGCGGTGGCCAATGCGCGCTCGTTCACCGATGACGGCTTCTATCGTACCGGTGACCGTGTGCAGCAGCTGCCCGGAGGCTACCTGGCGGTGCAGGGCCGCGCCGGTGACCACATCAACCGTGCCGGCGAGAAGATCTCCGCCGAAGAGATCGAAGATCACCTGCTGGCCCACCCCGGTGTGTTCGATGCGGCCGTGGTCTCCATTCCCGACGAGTACCTGGGCGAGCGCAGCTGTGCCTTCGTGATTCCGCAGGGCGAACCGTTCAAGGCGCCGGCGCTGAAGTCCTGGATGCGCGGGCGCGGCTTGGCGGCGTTCAAGGTGCCCGACCAGGTCGTGTTCGTCGACAGTTTTGATACCACCGCGGTCGGCAAGATCAGCCGCCGCGAACTGCGCGCGCAGTTGCGTGCGCGTCATCTGCAACAGACAGGAGGAACGCGCTGATGGCGCTGCCCCGTATCACCGATTACCCCTTGCCGACCGCCGCCGAACTGCCGCAGGCACGCGGCCCGTGGCGCCCGCAGCGCGATCGTGTCGCCTTGCTGGTGCACGACATGCAGCGCTACTTCCTGGCCGCATTCGACGCCGGCAATGCACCGCTGCGGCCGGCCGTGGACAACATCGCACGCCTGCTGGCGCATTGCCGCGCGCGCGGTATTCCGGTGTTCTACACCGCCCAGCATGGCGACCAGGATCGCCGTGACCGTGGCCTGCAGGCCGACCTGTGGGGACCGGGCATGCGCCGCAGCGCCGACCATGAGCCGATCATCGACGCGCTGGCACCGCAGCCGGGCGAGCACGTGCTGGTCAAGCACCGTTACAGCGCGTTCCAGCGCAGCAACCTGGAGACGCTGATGCGGGTGCGTGGCCGCGACCAGTTGCTGGTGACCGGCGTGTACGCCCATATCGGCTGCACCGCGACCGTGGTCGAAGCGTTCCAGCGTGATATCGAGGCCTTCATCGCCGCCGATGCCGTGGCGGACTTCTCGCGCGCCGATCACGATCAGGCGCTGCATTGGATCGCACGCACCTGTGGCGTGCCGATGACCACCGACCAGTTGCTGGAGGTGCTGTGATGGCTGCCACCGCTGAGATGCTGGATCTGGAGCGGATGCGTGCCGACGTGGCGCGCGTTCTGGAATGTACGCCGGCCGAGATCGGTGACGACGACAACCTGATCGACCTGGACCTGGACTCGATGCGCATGCTCGGCCTGGTCCTGGCCTGGGGCAACACCGGCCTGCCGATTGAGTTCTCGCAGTTGGCCGAGCACACCACGCTGCGCCAGTGGTGGAACGTGGTGCAGACGCTGCAGGCCGCGCAGAACGCATGAACGCCGCTGCGCTGGCCACGCCGGTGGCATTGACCGAGGCCCAGACCGGACTGTGGTTTGCACAGCGGCTGGCGCCGGACAATCCGTCATTCAATACCGCGCACGCGGTGTGGATCGATGGCCCGCTGGACGTGACCGCGTTCGTTGCAGCGGCAGACCAGGCTGCGTTCGAAGCCCAGGCCTTTGCGCTGCGCTTTGCCGAAGGGGCCGATGGCCAGCCGCTGCAGTGGTACGACCCGGCACACGTGCCGCTGCTTTCGGTGCGTGATGTTTCCGCCGAAGTGGATGCTGCCGCTGCGGCACGCAGCCTGATGCACGCCGACCGGCTGAGCCCGGTCGACCCCGCCCGCGACCGGATCAGCCAGCAGATGCTGCTTGAGCTGGGCGGGCAGCGCTGGGTCTGGTACCTGCGGGTGCATCATCTGGCGGCTGATGGCTATGGCATGGCGCTGTTCACCGATCGCGTGTGCGCGTTGTACGCCGGCCGCATGGGTGAGCCACTGCCGGGGCTGGCGGGCGTGCTGGCCGATGATGCCGCTTATCGTGCCGATCCGCGCCGCGCGCTGGCCGGGCAGTGGTGGCGTGAGCACATGCAGGGCGCACCGGCAGGCGTGGGCCTGGCCGGCACGCTCGCGGCCAGTGACGACGCGCTGCGCTGGGTGCAGCCGCTCGATGCGGCCTTCCGTGAGCAGCTGCTGCAGGCCTCGGTGCGTTGGCTGCAGCCCTGGCCGGATGTGCTGGCCGCGTTGTCGGCCGAGTACCTGCGGCGGATGAGCGCGGCCGATGAAGTGGTGCTGGGCGTGCCCTACATGGGGCGGCTCGGCAACGCGTCGGCGCGGGTGCCGGCGATGGTGATGAATGTGTTGCCGCTGCGCGTAGCGGCCGGCGAGGGCAGCGTCGAGGCCTTCACCCGCGGCCTGGGCCGGAAGCTCAGCCAGGGGCGCAAGCAGGGCCGTTACCGCGGTGAGCAGCTGCGCCGGGACCTGGGCCTGGTCGGCGCGCAGCAGCGCCTGCACGGCCCGTTGGTGAATGTGCAGCCGTTCTACAAGCCGCTGGCGCTGGCCGGCGTGCAGGCGACGCTGGAGGTGCTGTGCACCGGGCCGGTGGATGACCTGACGCTGGGCTTCCGTGGCGATGGCCAGGCGCTGCTGGATCTGGAAATCGAGGCCAATCCCGCGCTGTACAGTCGCGAGGATGTCGAGGCGCACGCGGCGCGGCTGCTGCATTTCGTATCGGCGGCGCTGCAGGCTGACGATATCGCAGCCGTGCCCCTGGCGACGCCCGAGGAGGCGCAGCAGGTGCTGCAGGAATTCAATGCCACCGCGCACGCGCTGCCGGAGACGACCCTGGTCGAGCTGCTGCAGCAGGGCATGGATCGGGATCCGCACGCGCCTGCGCTGGTGTTCGGCGACACTACGCTGGACTACGCAACGCTGGAAGCGCGCAGTTTCGCGCTGGCGGCGCAGCTGCGGGCGATGGATGTCGGCCCGGGCAGCGTGGTGGCGGTGGCATTGCCGCGCTCGCTGGAGCTGGTGATCGCGCTGGTCGCGGTACTGCGCGCAGGCGCGGCCTATCTTCCGCTGGACCTTGCCCATCCCGATGAGCGGCTGGCACGTATTTTCGCCTCGGCACAGCCGGTGTGCGTACTGGCTGCGGCCGAGGATTCGGCGCGCATGGCCGGCGTACCGGTGCTCGCGCCGGAGCAGTGGACCGCGCTGAGCTTCGCCGCGCCGTGGGCCGATCCGGCGCCCAGCGATGCGGCCTATGTGATCTATACCTCCGGTTCCACCGGCGAGCCCAAGGGCGTGGTCATCGAACACCGTGCCATCGTCAACCGCCTGCTGTGGATGCGCGAGCACTACGGCATTCGCGCCGATGACCGCGTGCTGCAGAAGACCCCGGCCACCTTCGATGTCTCGGTCTGGGAGTTCTTCCTGCCGCTGCTGTGTGGGGCCACCCTGATGGTCGCCGGGCCTGACGCGCATCGCGATCCCACCGAACTGGCGCGCTTGATCCGTGGGCATGGGATCACCACGGCGCATTTCGTGCCGTCGATGCTCGATGCCTTCCTCGCTGCGCCGGCTTCGGCAGGGCTGCAGCTGCGCCGGGTGTTCACCAGCGGTGAGGCGCTGGACGCCTCATTGCGCGACCGTTTCCACACGCACGTGCACGCAGAGCTGCACAACCTGTACGGCCCGACCGAGGCCGCGGTGGATGTCAGCTACTGGCCGGCGTCGGCGCAGGATCGCTCGCGGCCGGTGCCGATCGGATTCCCGGTCTGGAACACCCGCCTGTACGTGCTGGACGCGCGGATGCAGCCGGTGCCGGTAGGCGTGGCCGGTGACCTGTACCTGGGGGGGGGGCAACTGGCACGTGGCTATCTCGGTCGCGATGACCTGACCGCCGAACGCTTCCTGGCCGATCCCTTCCTGGCGGGCGAGCGCATCTACCGCACCGGCGACGTAGCACGCTGGCGCCGCGATGGTGCGGTGGAGTACCTGGGCCGCAGCGACCACCAGGTGAAACTGCGCGGCCTGCGTATCGAACTGGGCGAAATCGAGGCGGCACTGCGCGAACTGCCTGGCATGGAGCGCGTGGAAGTGCTGCTGCGCCAGGATGCGCCCGGCGACGCCCGGCTGGTGGCCTATGTGCCAACCGCGCTTGCCGATGCCGTAATGCTGCGCAGCCACCTCGCCACGCGTGTGCCGGACTACATGGTGCCCTCGGCCTTCGTTGGCGTGGACCACTGGCCGGTGACCGCCAACGGCAAGCTCGACCGCAACGCGTTGCCGAAGCCACCGCAACTTGAAGTTGCCGGCTTGGCGCCGCGCACGCCATTGGAACAGGAGCTGGCGTTGCTGTTCGCCCAGGCGCTTGGGCGTGAGGCGCCGGTGGCGGTGGATGCGGACTTCTTCAGTCTCGGCGGTGACTCGCTTTCGGCGGTGCACCTGCTGCTGGCCATCGAGCAGCGCTGGCGCTGCGATCTGGGTCTGGGTGCCTTGTTCGCGCAGCCCACCGTGGCCGCGCTGGCGGTTCGAATTGCCGAGCCGCCCGCGCTGGCCGATCACGCACTGGGGCCAGTGATCGCGCTGGCCGCGACCGACGCTGCCGGGCCCACGCCGCTGTTCGTGCTGCACCCGGCCGGTGGCATCGCCTGGAACTACCGCACCCTGGCCCGTGCACTGCAGCCGGCACGCCCGGTGTATGGCCTGCAGTCGCCGGCACTGGACGCGCGGCTGCCGCTGCCAAGCAGCATCGAGGCGATGGCCAACGACTACGTACAGCGCGTGGTCGCACTGCAGCCGAAGGGGCCGGTGCATCTGCTGGGCTGGTCGGTGGGTGGCATCCTCGCCCAGGCGATGGCGGTGCGCCTCCACGAGATCGGGCGCGAGGTTGGCGAGCTGGTGCTTCTGGACGCCTATCCCAGCGAGTGCTGGCGGGCCGAGCCGGAACCCGATGCCATCGGTGCATTGCGGGCACTGCTGGCGATTGCCGGTCATGACCCGGATGCGCATCCGGAACTGGACAGCCGTGAACGCATTCTCGCGTTCCTGCGACGTGGCGGTAGTGCACTCGGCAGCCTGCCGGATGTGGTGCTCGATGGCGTGGTGCGCGCGGTGACCGGCACCAATCGATTGATCCGCGAACACATCCACCAACCGTTCGACGGCACGCTGGTGCACGTCCGCGCGGGCCGGGATCACCACGCGCGGCCGCAGCTGCAGTCGGCGTTGTGGCGGACCCACGCGCGCAAGGTGCAGGCGCTGGAACTGCCGTTCCTGCACGCCGAGCTGACCGGCCGCGATGCGGTGGCGCAGCTGGCGCCGTGGTTGTCGGCGCGGTTGCGCCAATGGGACGAGCAACAGGAGATCGCAACATGCAGTTGACCGGTTTTGAAGGCCGCGTGGCGTTGGTGACCGGTGCCGCCGGCGGCATCGGCGAGGCACTGGTACGGCTGTTGGCCGAGGCCGGCTGCACGGTGGTGGCGACCGATCGTGAGGCGCCACACGTGGCCGATACGCGGGTCAGGTCGTTCGCACTCGACGTGACCGACAGTGCGGCCGTCGGCGCCTTGGTGGATCGGGTCGAGTCCAGCATCGGACCGATCATGCTGGCCGCCAGCGTGGCCGGTGTGCTGCACATGGGCGGCGTGACCGAGACCGGCGATGACGACTGGCGCCGGGTGTTCGCGGTGAACACCGACGGCGTGTTCCATGTCGGGCGTGCCTTGGCGCGGGTGATGTCGCCGCGCCAGCGGGGCGTGATCGTTACCGTCAGTTCGAATGCCGCCGGCGTGCCGCGGCACGGCATGGCCGCCTATGCCGCGTCCAAGGCCGCCGCCACCATGTTCACCCGCTGCCTCGGGCTGGAGCTGGCGCCGCTGGGCATCCGCTGCAACATCGTCGCCCCGGGGTCCACGTTGACCCCGATGCAGACCGGCATGTGGCAGGACGAGCGCGGTGCCGAGCGGGTGATCGCTGGCAGCCTGGAGACCTACAAGGCCGGCATTCCACTGCGCAAGCTGGCCACCCCCGAGGACATCGCGCACTCGGTGATGTTCCTGCTCTCCGAGCAGGCCGGGCACGTGGCGATGAGCGACCTGTACGTCGACGGCGGCGCCACCCTGCGCGGCTGAGCCCCGACGGCCGCCTGCCGGCAGTGGTAGTGCCGGCCGCTGGCCGGCAATCCATAGTCCCGGTAGTGCCGGCCGCTGGCCGGCAACCCACAGCTCCGGTAGTGCCGGCCGCTGGCCGGCAACCTCATTCAACTTCAGACATCTCCCAACCTCCATCGAGGCATGGCCCGACAGCCAACGCGCAATGATCGACCCACCATGGCGCATGAGCAGCCATCGCCTCCGTCTGGGCCGTCACTCGATCATCGGCCAGTCCTACGTTCTGACAACCACGACACACCAGCGCCGCCGGCTCTTTGAAAGCGAAGCTGCAGCAGCATGTGTAATCGACCAGTTCCACTACATCGAACAGCGCGGGCTCGTAAAGTCACACGCATGGGTCGTCATGCCGGATCACGTCCACTGGATGTTCGAGCTGCGCGCAGCTCACCTTCCCGACATCGCGCGCCGGATGAAATCGTCGAGCGCGCTTGCGCTGAATCGCCTGGTGGGGCGTCGATGTACGGTCTGGCAGTCTGGCTACTTTGATCATGCCGTGAGGGCCGAGGAGTCGCTGGCGCAGCAAGCGCTGTACACCCTGGGGAATCCGGTGCGCGCCGGTCTTGCTGGGCAGATTGGCGAGTATCCGTATGCATGGTCGGCCTGGTTGTGATGCCGGCCAGCGGCCGGCACTACCAGTGAATGTTCAGCACGGCCATTCGCTGTTCAGCGCCGCTTTCGCGCGCGTCGGCGATGGTCGGCCTGGTTGTGATGCCGGCCAGCGGCCGGCACTACCAAAGCAAATGCGAAGCGCAGCGCAGATTGC
>NZ_JCAFSU010000028.1:0-24405 GCF_059369555.1 Stenotrophomonas sp. YJH_SMC_21 | reverse complement strand
GCGCCAGCCCGTGTTCGATCTGGTAGGTCAGATGCTGGAGGAGGCCATCAAGAAGCTTTCGCCGGATGAGCGCCCCATGATCCACTCCGACCAGGGCTGGCAGTACCAGCATGAAAACTACCGGCACATGCTGGAAAAACATTCGTTGAAACAAAGCATGTCCCGGCGTGGCAACTGCCTGGACAATGCGGCGATGGAGAGCTTCTTCGGGACGCTGAAGTCGGAGTTCTTCTACCTGAACAGCTTTGACAACATCGAGAGTTTGGAGGCTGGGCTGGTGGAATACATCCAGTACTACAACCAGGAGCGCATCAAACTGAAACTGAAAGGTCTGAGCCCGGTAGAGTACCGGGAGCGGGCCCAATCGGCCGCCTGACCCCGTCCAAGTCTCGGGGGTCACTTCAAGGGTGGGGACATCCAGCGACATGCGGCGCTCATCGGCCGGGGTGGCGCGCGCATCTTGGCGCCTTGTGCTGCGTTCCCCGCGGCGCTGCCTGGCCCGATGGAGATGCGGGGTCTGAAAACGGCGAGCACGGCGGCCGGTGCCTGCGCAGAATCCGTGGGAAACCAAGGAGACGCCCATGCATGCGTGGTACCTCGGTGGCATCGACCACCGCCCGTTCCTGCACCTGTTCGAAAAGAGCGACACCGCGCTGGCTGCGCTGGGCATCCGGCGTCGCTGGGCCGGCGAATCAGGAGGACACCCCTGCCGGATCAGCCTGAGCGATCCGCCCGGTGGCAGCGAGCTGCTGCTGTTGTCCCACGTGCACCTGCCCCTGCACTCGCCCTATCACGCCTCGGGCCCGATCTTCGTACAGCGTGGCGTGACCCGTTGCGTGCTGCCGCCAGGCGAGGTGCCCCCGTATGTGCAGCGCCGGATGATCTCGTTGCGCGCCTATGACCAGGCTGCATTGATGCTGGCCGCCGAGATCAGCGCAGGCACGGATGTCGGCGCTCGGCTGGACGCGCTGTTTGCCGACCCTGCCGTGGCCTTCGTGCAGCTGCACAACGCGGCCCACGGCTGCTTCTCGTGCCAGGCGGATCGCGTCGGCATGACACCGACATGGCCGGATCTCCACGACGTGATCGTTGCCACGCCGGACACGTGATCGCCAGCGCATCCGTTCAGGCCCACGTGAAGCCCGCGGGAAGGGCTTCACACCCACAGTCACGGATCAGCATTTCCATGGTTCCGCACCCGGCACCGCAACTCGATACTCGCGATGGTGCCGCCGAAAGTCCGCCGCGCAGCGCAACTCTGCGGTCACCGCTCTCTTTCGACGACCACAAGGAAGCGCCATGTCATTCCGATCCACACCGCTGCTGCTGGCCACCTCGTTCGCCGCTGCAGGCCTGTGCCTGGCCGGCAACGCGTTCGCCCACGGCACCATGACCACGCCGGTCAGCCGCGTCTATGCCTGTTTCCAGGGCAATCCGGAGAACCCGACCAACCCGGCCTGCGCTGCCGCGAAAGCGGTGGGCGGATCGCAGGCGTTCTACGACTGGAACGGCATCAACCAGGCCAACGCCAACGGCAACCATCAGGCGGTGGTGCCCGACGGCAAGCTGTGCAGCGGCAACAATGCCACCTTCCGCGGCCTGGACGTGAACCGCAGTGACTGGCAGACCACGCCGATCCACGCCGATGCCAATGGCAAGTTCACCTTCGTGTTCAGGGCAACCGCGCCGCACGCCACGCGCGACTGGCGCTTCTTCGTCACCCGCGACGGCTGGCAACCGGGCAGCCCGTTGCGTTGGGCCGACCTGCAGGAGTTCTGCACGCTGGGCAATACACCGCTCTCTGCCGATGGCACCTACAAGCTGCAGTGCACGCTGCCGCAGCGCACCGGCCAGCATGTGATCTACAACACGTGGCAGCGCTCGGATTCGACCGAAGCGTTCTACACCTGCATGGACGTACGCTTTGAAGGCGGCGGCGGTGGTACGGCGCCGGCACCGCAATGGCAGGATGCCGGCCCGGTCACCGCCCGCGGTGAATTGCCGGTCGGTACGACGCTGGCACTGCGCGTGTTCAATGCCAGCGGCAACGATGTCGAACGTGTGGAAGCGACGCTGGCCGGCGGCCAGACCTCGGCCGCGCAATGGCCCTTGGCGCTGGCCCGCAAGGTCAATGCCAGTGCCCGGCATGCGCGCGTGGGCGTGCTTGCCAATGGCGTGATCACGCCGTCGGCGTCGGCCACCGACAATCGCGTGTACCTGAAGGACGGCAACCGCTTCCAGCTCGATACCCAGGTGCCGGACCCGGGTACGCCATCGCCGGGTGGTGATTTCGACCACGTGTACCCCGCGGGCATCGGCAGCTATGTGCCGGGCCAGACCGTGGTGAAGAGCAGCGACGGCAAGCTGTATGCCTGCCGCCCGTTCCCGGAGGGTGCATGGTGCAACGTCAATGCCGAGGCCTACCGGCCGGGCGTGGGCGCGGCCTGGCGCGATGCGTGGATCGCGTACTGACGCAGTGATGTGGGAGGCGGTGCACATCACACCGCCTCCTGGCTCCCCTGCCGCGCAGTGGGGCGCGCGTTGCAGAAACAGAGGAACGCAGCAGCCTTTCAAACTTGTCTGATGGGCATATGGCGGCTACATGGGAAGACTCCGCGAGGTTTCCAACACTTCGCAAAGGAGTTCCTGCATGCACCTGTCCCATCGGGCCGTCCTCGCACTGTCCGCCGTTGTCGGCCTGGCACTGTCCGGCAACGCCTTCGCCCACGGCACCCTGTCCAAGCCGCTCAGCCGCGTGAAGCAGTGCCACGAGGGCAATCCGGAGAATCCGACCAACCCGGCCTGCGCCGCCGCCAAGGCCATCGGCGGCGCCCAGCCGTTCTACGACTGGGCCGGTGTCAACCAGGCCAACGCCAACGGCAACCATCAAGCGGTGGTTCCAGATGGCGAGTTGTGCAGCGGCGGCAACAGCAAGTACCGCGGCCTCGATCTGAACCGCAGTGACTGGCCGACCTCGCCGATCCGCGCCGATTCGCGCGGGCGCTACACCTTCGAGTTCAAGGCACCGGCCCCGCATGCTACCCGCGAGTGGAAGTTCTACGTCACCCGCGACGGCTGGCAGCCGGGCAGCCCGCTGCGCTGGGCCGACCTGCAGGAATTCTGCACGCTGGGCAACGTGCCGGTCTCCGGCGACGTCTACAAGCTGGATTGCCCGCTGCCCAAGCGCAGCGGCCAGCACATCATCTACAACACCTGGCAACGCTCGGATTCCGGTGAAGCGTTCTATACCTGCGCGGACGTGCGCTTCGAAGGCGGTGGTGGCGTTGAACCGCCGCCGCAGTGGCAGGACGCCGGCCCGGTCACCGCCCGCGGTGCGTTGGAAGAAGGCACCACCCTGACGCTGCGCGTGTTCAACGCCCAGGGCAATGATCTGGAGCGTCCGGAGATCACCCTGGCCGCAGGCCAGACCGCTGCGAACCAGTGGCCGCTGGCGCTGGCCCGCAAGGTCAACGCCAGTGCACAGCAGGCGCGTGTGGGCGTGATGAGGAACGGCGTGATCACGCCGGTCGCCTCGGCCACCGAGAACCGCGTCTACCTGAAGCCGGGCAACCTGTTCCAGATCGATACCCGCCTGCCGGGCCCGGTCGATCCGGTCGATCCGCCGCCGGGTGACGACTACGACTTCGTGTATCCGGCCGGTATCGGCAGCTACACGCCGGGCGAAACCGTGGTCAAGGGCACCGACGGCAAGCTCTACGCCTGCCGGCCGTTCCCGGAGGGTGCGTGGTGCAACATCAACGCCGATGCCTATCGCCCGGGCACCGGTTTCGCCTGGCGCGATGCCTGGGTCGCGTACTGAGGCAGGGCACCGGGGGCGGCGTGGCGCCGCCTCCGGTTCTTGGAGTTGCCGGCCAGCGGCCGGCACTACCAGGGTTCGTGGGGCTGCCGGCCAGCGGCCGGCACTACCCTGACTTACTTGCTGCTGACGTACTTCTCGCGGCGGATCTGCGGGTTGCCCAGGCCGGCGGCCTTCAGCAGCTCGGCACAGGCATCGACCATGTCCGGGTTGCCGCACAGGTAGGCGATGTCGGTGGCCGGGTCCGGCGTGAAGCCGGCCAGCGCCTGCTGCACATAGCCGTGCTGTACGTCCGGGTGCGGATCAGCCGGGAGTTCACGCGACAGGCACGGAACATAACGGAAGTTCGGGTGCTTTTCGGCGAAGCTGTAAAAATCTTCGCTGTACAGCAGTTCGCCCGGGCTGCGCGCGCCCTGCAACAGCACGATCTGCACACCGCGTTCGGCCATGGCCTTTTCCAGCAGCGGCAGCATCGAGCGGTACGGGGTAACGCCGGTACCGGTGGCGATCAGCAGGTAACGGGCGTTGTGGTCACCGGGATTCAGGCAGAACCGGCCATAGGGGCCGGACGCACTGATCTGGCCGCCCTGCTCCAGTGCCTCGAACAGGGCCGTGGCGGCGCCACCGGGCACGAAACTGACGGCGATATCCACCGCCTCGCCTGGGCCCAGCGCGTGGTCGTGGATGGTCGCCAGCGAGTAGCTGCGCTTGGTTTCGGTGCCGTCGGCGTAGCTGAAATGGACCTGGATGAACTGGCCGGGCTGGAAATCCAGCGGCTGCCCATCGTCACGCACGAACTGGTAGTGGCCGACGGTCGGGGCCAGCATGCGGCAGCCGACCAGCTTGAGGGGGAATTGAACAGGCACGACTTTTCGGGACAGTGTGTAGCCGGGGCAAGCCCTCGGGGTCTTCTATAATAGCCCCTCCCCGCCCCTCTCCAGCGCCAGCCCATGGGCGCGAAGGCTTCGAGCTTGGCATCCCAGAACGATACGGCGCCCGCCCTGCGCGTGCGCGACCTGCGCAAGACCTACGACAACGGCACCCAGGCCCTGAAGGGGGTTTCCCTGGAAGTGGCCCCGGGCGACTTCTTCGCCCTGCTCGGCCCCAATGGCGCCGGCAAGTCGACCCTGATCGGCATCATCAGCTCCCTGGTCAACCTCAGCGAGGGCCAGGTGGAAGTGTTCGGCAGCGACCTGGTGCGCAACCGCAGTGCCACCATGCGCCTGATCGGGCTGGTGCCTCAGGAAATCAACTTCAACCTGTTCGAGAAGCCGTTCGACATCCTGGTGAACTACGCTGGCTTCTATGGCGTACCGCGCGAGGAAGCCGAGCAGCGCGCCGAAGAGGAACTGAAGCGCGCCCACCTGTGGGAAAAGGCGCAGGTGATGAGCCGCACGCTGTCCGGCGGCATGAAGCGCCGGCTGATGATCGCCCGCGCGATGATGACCCGCCCGCGCCTGCTGATCCTGGACGAGCCGACCGCCGGCGTGGACATCGAGATCCGCCGCGACATGTGGCGCGTGCTGAAGGAGATCAATGCCGCAGGCACCACGATCATCCTTACCACGCACTACCTGGAAGAAGCCGAGTACCTGTGCCGCCACCTGGCGATCATCAACCATGGCCAGATCGTCGAGCAGGGGCCGATGCGCACCCTGCTGGCCAAGCTGGACGTGGAGGGCTTCCTGCTGGACATCGACGGTGACCTGCCGGCACAGCTGCCGGTGATCGAAGGTGCGACGCTGACCGCGCCGGACCCGCACACGCTGGACATCGACATGCCGCGCGCAATGGACCTCAACCGCGTGTTCGCCACGCTCAACGAGGCCGGTATCCGCGTGCGTTCGATGCGTACCAAGAGCAACCGCCTGGAGGAGCTGTTCGTGCGCCTCACCGGCAACCTGGAGAAGCCTGCATGAGCACCACCGAGCTGACCGACGGCCAGCGCAACCGCATCGCGCTGATGACCATCGTGCGCCGCGAAGTCGCCCGCATCATGCGCATCTGGGGCCAGACCCTGGTGCCACCGGCGATCACCATGACCCTGTACTTCCTGATCTTCGGCAACCTGATCGGGTCGCGCGTGGGTGACATGGGGGGCTACACCTACATGCAGTTCATCGTGCCGGGCCTGGTGATGATGAGCGTGATCCAGAACAGCTACGGCAACATCAGTTCCTCGTTCTTTGGCGCCAAGTTCGGCCGCCACGTGGAAGAACTGCTGGTCAGCCCGATGCCGAACTGGGTGATCCTGTGGGGCTACGTGGCCGGCGCCGTGCTGCGCGGCCTGATGGTGGGCGTGATCGTGCTGATCATCGCGATGTTCTTCACCCCGGTGCGCATCCCGCACCCGCTGGTGATGCTGACCACGGTGATCCTGGGCGCGACGATCTTCTCGCTGGCCGGCTTCATCAACGCGGTGTATGCGAAGAAGTTCGATGACGTGGCGATCGTGCCGACCTTCATCCTGACCCCGCTGACCTACCTGGGTGGCGTGTTCTATTCGGTGAAGCTGCTGCCGGGCTGGGCCGAAGCGGCCACGCACGCCAACCCGATCTTCTACATGGTCAACGCGTTCCGCTATGGCCTGCTGGGCAGCAGCGATGTACCGCTGCCGGTGGCCTACGGCCTGATGATCGGTTTCGTGGTGGTGCTGACGGCGTTGGCGCTGTGGCTGCTGCGTCGCGGCGTGGGCATGCGCAGCTGAGTTTTGCCTGCAGGGCCTGCGGCCCTGCACCCGCTGAATCAACGTCAACTTCAACGGCAAAAGCTGACTAGCCGGGGGATGGCGGGCTGGGTCCGGTTGCGGGGGACGCCGTAAACCCATCCTGGGGGCTTGGCCGCGGCATCCATGCCGCGGACACCCCCGCAACCGGACCCACCCCGCCTTCGACAGATTGCCGCTGCTGTTGGTGGGTGTCGACCTTGGTCGACACGATGGATCCACGCCATGCGTGGATGAAGCGTTCCAAGCCGATGCTCGGCTCTTTTCGTTCGGGATTGCGGCTAGGCTGTGGCGATGAAGATCACTTCCATTCCATTGGACAAGGCCGTGTCGGACGGCCCCATCGATGCCTTCAGCCATGCGTTGCTGGGCGATTCACCCACGCTGGATGAGGTGCTGGAATACCTGGCCTCGCGGCACGCGGCTGATCCCCGGTATCGCTACCTGTGCACGCTCGATGATGTCGGCCAATGCCGCTACACCAGCATGCATGCGTCCGACGACGCGCGCATCGCGCTGTACGAGGACGAAGATCCGGAAACCCCCGAAGGTGCATTGGCGGCACGCGAGCGTTTGCTGGCGCATGTGGTCGCGCAGCTCGAGCATTCCTCTCATCGGCTGGAATGGAGCGCGCTGGCGGGCACGCTGATGTGCAGCAACGAGGACATCGAGGCGCTGGTCGCCGCCAATGCAACGCCGGACCTCATCGTCGACGAGGTGGTCTGCGTGCAACAGGTGCCGGTGGACCGCGATGACCTGCTGATCGCCGCCCTGCCCAACGGTTACTTCAGCGCGGACTGGGACATCTTCCAGAATCACGCCCTGATCCGGCACCTGCAGGAGCACCATGGCTACCGCCTGTTCGGGCTTGGCGCATCGTGGCTCGGCTTCCAGCGCGACAGCGCGCCGTCGCCTGCACAGGCAAATGCGTTGGTCGCGGACCTGCAGCGCGTCTACGCGGCCGGAACGCATGACACGTGGTCAAAACTGGCTGCAACCCTGGCCACCCGCACCACACTGCTGTTGGGCTACACCGAAGACTTCAGCGAACAACTGCCCTGAGCACCGCTCTACACGAGCGAGCGCAGCGAGCGACCCGCTTCCGCTCCTGATCTGTTTTCCGTGGTGGCCGCACCCGGAAACTGTCAGGGGTCGTGTGCGATGGGCTCGCGGGGGTATCCGCGCCATGGATGGCGCGGCTAAGCCCCCAAGGATGGGTTCACGGCGTCCCCCGCGAACCCATCGCACACGACTCAGCTAATGAAACCAACTGCGCGAACCACCACGAGGGGCTCCGCCGTTGGCCGCAATCTCCGGCACAATCGCAGATCTGATTCTCCAGAAAGCGGTGAACGTGCAATGCGCATCCTGATCCTCGGCGCCGGCGGTACCGGCGGTTACTTCGGTGGTCGCCTGGCCCAGACCGGCGTGGACGTGACCTTCCTCGTGCGCCCCGCGCGCGCCGCACAGCTGGACCGCGATGGCCTGGTCATCCGCAGCCCGCTCGGCGATGCCAGCTTCCCGGTGCAGCACGTCACCGCCGATGCGCTGCCCGCATTGGCCGCGCAGAAGCCGTTCGATCTGGTCATCCTCAGCTGCAAGGCCTACGACCTCGACAGCTCGATCGACGCCATTGCTCCAGCCGTGGGCGCGAACACCACCGTGCTGCCGATCCTCAACGGCCTGCACCACTACAACGCGCTGGACCTGCGCTTCGGCCGCGACGCCGTGCTCGGCGGCCTGTGCTTCATCAGCGCCACCAAGGCCCCCGACGGTGCGGTGCTGCACCTGGGCAAGCCGGCCAAGCTCACCTTCGGCGAGCGCGATGGCGGCGCGGCGTCCGCACGCGTGCGTGCCTTCGCCGCTGCCTGCGCGCAGGCCCATCTTGATCACCTGGCGAGCGAACACATCGGCCAGGAACAGTGGATCAAGTACACCTTCCTGACCGCGCTGGCCGCTGCTACCTGCCTGCTTCGCGCGGATATCGGCACCATCGTCGCCACCGATGATGGCGAGGCGATCGTGCGCGGCCTGTACGACGAATGCCTGGCCGTGGCCGAAGCTGCCGGTGAGCCGATTCCCGATGCCGCGCAGGACACCGCGCGCGGCACCCTCACCCAGGCCGGCTCTGCATTGAAGGCGTCGATGCTGCGGGATCTGGAAGCAGGCCAGCAGGTAGAGGCCGAACAGATCGTCGGCGACATGCTGGCGCGTGCACGCAAGGCCGATCAGGAAGCCCTGCTGCTGCAGGTCGCCTACAGCAGCCTGCAGGCCTACCAGGCACTGCGCGGCGCGTGAGCCTCCCGTTGCAGGCCGGCGCGCTGCCTATGCGGGTGCTGATCCTCGGTATGGGCTGGAGCGGATGCGTGCTGGCCCCGCATCTGCAGGCGCGGGGCGTGCACGTCGTCGGCACGGTGCGTAGCCCCTCGTCGGCGCCGGACGATGGCCTGCTGCGGCATCAGCTGCACGCTGACTCCCCACCGTCGCCCGCCCTGCTCGATGAGGTCGCGCAGGCCGAGGCCGTGCTGTGCAGCGTGCCGCCAGATGCCGCGGGCGACCCGGCACTGCGCCTGCTGCTGCCGGCTCTGCGGGCCAGCCCGGCACTGCGCTGGGTGGGCTATCTGTCGTCCACGTCGGTGTATGCCGATCGGGCCGGCGGCTGGGTTGACGAGCACAGCGCAGCCGATGCCACCGAAGCAGCCGGCGTGCAGCGCCTGCGTGCCGAAGCGCAATGGCGTGCGCTTGCAGAGGTACGTGGCATCGCTTCGGCGGTGTTCCGCCTGCCCGGCCTGTACGGGCCGGGGCGCAATGCGTTGCTGCAGCTGTCACAGGGCCGTGCCCGCCATGTGGTTCGGCCGGGCCTGGCGTTCAACCGCCTGCACGTAGAGGATCTTGCGGCAGTGATCGTCGCGGCGATGCAGCGACCGGTTGCGCAGGGGATATACCTGCCCAGCGATGACGAGCCGGCACCACCGCAGGATGTGCTGGCCTTCGCCGCGAAGCTGGGCGGGTTTGCGATGCCACCTGCCGTGGCCTGGGACGACCCTGCACTCAGCCCGACGCTACGCCGCTTCTACGAGAGCAACAAGCGCATCGACAGTCGTGGCACGCGTGAAGCGCTGGCGTGGCAGCCGCGCTTCCCCAGCTACCGTGAGGGCCTGCGCGACCTGCTCCGGTAGTGCCGGCCGCTGGCCGGCACCACGGTTGATTGCCGGCCAGCGACCGGCACTCCCATCAACCCGCGTCGGGCAGGCGGAAGAACGCACGCGTGGCGGCAGTGGCATTGGCCGCCGTCACTGCAACGTCCTCGCCACGGTCACGTGCCAGTTCTTCCACGATATGCGAGAGGAACATCGGTTCGTTGCGGCGGTCCTTCGGCATCGGCTTCAGCGTGCGTGGCAGCAGGTAGGGCGCATCGGTCTCGATCATCAGGCGGTTGGCCGGGATGTTCTTCACCAGTTCGCGAAGGTGCGCGCCACGGCGCTCATCGCACAGCCAGCCGGTGATGCCGATGTACCAGTCCTGGTCCAGGTAGTCGAACAGCTCGTCGCGTTCGCCGGTGAAGCAATGCACCACCGCCGGGCCGATGCGACCTTCGAAGTTCTTCATCTGTGCCATGAAATCGGCATGCGCGTCGCGCTGGTGCAGGAACAGCGGCTTGCCATTGTCCGCGGCCAGCTGCAACTGGCGCTCGAAGGCACGGTGCTGCGCCGGGCGCGGCGAGAAGTCACGGAAGTAGTCCAGCCCGCACTCACCCACCGCCACCACTTCCGGGTGGTCATGCAGCGCGCGCATCTCGGCATCACATTCCTCGGTGTACTCCACCGCATGATGCGGGTGCACGCCGGCGGTGGCATACAGAAAGCCCGGGTGCTGCTGCGCCAGCTGCACGGCCAGCGGCGAGTGCTCGCGGCTGGCACCGGTGATGACCATCTGCACCACGCCGGCCTGCCGTGCGCGGTCCAGCACGGCATCGCGGTCGCGGTCGAAGGAGTCGTGGGTCAGGTTGGCGCCGATATCGATCAGGTGCATGGTCATCGCGGGGGAAAAGTGCCCGCGCATTGTACCTGCGGCCGCCATGGCCCCTTATCCTTTGCCCATGAATGCCCCGCTCTTCCCGATTTCCCCGCTGCTGCCGCAGATCCAGCAGCACCTGGCCGTGCAGCCACGGCTGGTGCTGGAAGCCCCGCCCGGCGCCGGCAAGACCACCCAGGTACCACTGGCCCTGCTCGAAGCGCCATGGCTGCAAGGCCGGAAAATCATCCTGCTGGAGCCGCGCCGGGTCGCCGCACGCAGCGCCGCGCTGTTCATGGCACGGCAGCTGGGCGAAGAGGTCGGCGGCACGGTCGGCTACCGCATCCGCTTCGAGAACAAGGTCTCGGCACGCACCCGCATTGAAGTCGTCACCGAAGGCATCCTGACCCGCATGCTGCAGGACGACCCGATGCTGGAAGAAGTCGGTGCGATCCTGTTCGACGAATTCCACGAGCGCCATCTCAGCGGTGACCTCGGCCTGGCGCTGGCGCTGGACGTGCAGGCGCAGCTGCGCGATGACCTGCGACTGGTAGTGATGTCGGCCACGCTGGATGGCGAGCGCCTGGCACGCTTCCTCGATGCGCCGCGGCTGAGCAGCGAGGGCCGCAGCTACCCGGTGACGGTCAGCCATTTCCCGGCGCGCCGCGATGAGACGCTGGAGCTGCAGGTGCGCCGCGCGGTGCAGCAGGCCCTGGCCGATCACCCCGGTGACCTGCTGGTGTTCCTGCCCGGCCAGCGCGAGATCGCGCGGGTGCAGGCTGGACTGCAGGAATCGCTGGATGCCGGCGTCGAAGTACTGGCCCTGCATGGTGAGCTGCCGGTGGAACAGCAGGCGCGCGTGCTGCAGGCCGCCAGCGATGGCCGCCGCCGCGTGGTGCTGGCCACCAACGTGGCCGAGTCGTCGGTGACCCTGCCCGGCGTGCGCGTGGTGATCGACAGCGGCCAGGCACGCGAACCGCGCTACGACCCCAACAGCGGCTTCACCCGGCTGGACGTGGTGTCCATCGCCCAGGCGTCGGCCGACCAGCGCGCCGGTCGCGCCGGTCGCGTGGCCGAAGGCGTGGCCTGGCGGCTGTGGCCGCAGTCGCAGCGATTGGAGCCGCAGCGCCGCGCCGAGATCGACCAGGTGGAACTGGCCGGACTGGCACTGGAACTGGCCGCCTGGGGCAGCAGCGACCTGCGCTTCCTCGATGCGCCACCTGCCGGCCCGATGGGCGCCGCCCGCGAACTGCTGCAGCGGTTGGGCGCATTGTCCAGCAGTGGTGCGATCACCGCACTCGGCCGCCGCGTACTGGCGCTGGGTACGCACCCACGGATGGCGGCGATGCTGCTGGCCGCGCCCGATACACGTTCGCAGGCGCTGGCCGCCGATCTGGCCGCGCTGCTGGAAGCGCGCGATCCGCTGCGCCAGGGCGGTGACGCGCTGGCGAGCCGCTGGCGCGCACTGGCCGCGTTCCGCAATGGCCGCACACCGGGCGATGCCAACCGCAGCGGGCTGGCCGCCATCGATGCCGCCGCCAAGCAGTGGCGTCGCCGCCTGCGCTGCGAAGCCACGCCGCCGGCCAGCATCGAGGCCCATGAGCTGGGCGACCTGCTCGCTCACGCCTTCCCTGATCGGATCGGCTTCCAGCATCCCAGCGATCCACTGCGTTACCTGCTGGCCAATGGGCGCAGCGCGCGCCTGCACGAGCTGAGCGACCTGCGTGGCGAACCGTGGCTGGTGGCCAGCGAGCTTCGCTTTGAGGCACGCGATGCGCTGCTGCTGCGTGCCGCACCGGTGGACGAAGGCCAGCTGCGCAGGGCGTGGCCGGAGCGCTTCGTCACCGAAGACGTGGTGCGCTGGGACAGCGAGCGCCGCGCCCTGGTGGCCCTGCGCGAGACCCGTTTCGACCGGATCGTGTTGGACAGCCGCTCGGCCGGCCGGGTCGATCCGCAGCACGCCGCGCAGGCGCTGACCGATGCGGTGGCCGAGCTCGGCCTGCAGGCGCTGCCGTGGACCGAAGGCCTGCGCCAGTGGCAGGCACGGGTGGAATCGCTGCGCCGCTGGATGCCCGAGCTTGGCCTGCCCGACTGCAGCGACGACGCCCTGCTGGCCAACCGTGCGCAGTGGCTGCAGCCCGCGTTCGCCGGCAAGACGCGACTGGATGCGCTGGACGAATCCAGCTTCGGCGAAGCGCTGAAATCGCCACTGGAGTGGTCACAACGGCAGCTGGTCGAACGCCACGCACCGACCCGCATCACCGTGCCGTCCGGACTGGAGCGGCCGATCACCTATGCGCTGGACAGCGAGAGCGGCGATCCGCTGCCGCCGGTGCTGGCGGTGAAGCTGCAGGAACTGTTCGGCCTGGCCGACACGCCGCGCATCGCCGATGGCCGCGTGCCGCTGACCCTGCACCTGCTCTCCCCCGGTGGCCGCCCGCTGCAGGTCACCCAGGACCTGCGCAACTTCTGGGAAAGCACCTACGCCGAAGTGAAAAAGGAGATGAAGGGCCGTTACCCGCGCCACCCATGGCCGGATGATCCGTGGACGGCGACGGCCACGCACCGGGCCAAGCCGCGCGGAACCTGACGGGCGGGGTCGGATCCCATTGCATCGCGATGGGCTCTGACCCCAGGCGTGGCGCTGGGGTCAGAGCCGTTTCCCAACGGAAAGGGATCCGACCCACCCTGCCTGATCCTGAATGGCTACGCTAAAGTCACACCGCCTGCGTCCCCGACTGACATACCGTTTACGGGCAACACGCGACACTGGACTTCGACCCGAGGCAAAGGACCCCCGCATGAGCAAGCTGACCGTAATCACCGACCGCGCTCTGGAGCGCGCCCTGGAGCTGGCCCACACCGCCGGCGATGGCCTGAAGAGCGCCGGTGGCAGCCTGCGCAACGCGGACTGGATCAAGACCGGCGCCGCCCTCGGCGCAGTGAAGACCGGCGGCAAGGTCGCCACCAAGTTCGCCCGCCGCAACCCGGCCGTGACCATTGCCGCGGCTGCCGTCGGCGTCGGCCTGCTCGGCTATGCGCTGTACCGCAAGCAGCAGAAGAAGAAGGCTGCCAATGGCCACGTGGTGAATGGGCAGGCGCAGCGCATCAACGCACGCGACCGCCGCAACGACACCGTGGTGGACGAGCACAGCGATATCGGCAGCGACGCCTGAGTGTGACCGACCGGGTCAGAGCCCTTCCTGCGGAAGGGATCTGACCCCGAGTCAGGGCCGGATGCCGCGAGGTATCCGGCCTTTCTGTTTCAACCGATCTGCCGCCACTGCCCCGGCTGCAGGTCGTCCAGCCGGTAGGGCCCCATTGCCACCCGCACCAGCCGCAGCGTTGGCAGGTTCACTGCCGCGGTCATCCGCCGCACCTGGCGGTTGCGGCCCTCGCGGATCGTGATCGCCAGCCAGGCATCGGGCACGGTCTTGCGGAAGCGCACCGGCGGATCGCGTGTCCACAGCGACGGCGCCGGATCGAGGCGCTCGATCTTCGCCGGCAAGGTCGGCCCGTCATTCAGCTCCACCCCATCGCGCAGCCCTTGCAGCTGCTCATCGCTGGGCGTGCCTTCCACCTGCACCCAGTAGGTCTTATCGGCCTTGTGCCTGGGGTCGGTCAGCTTGTGCGCCAGCGTACCGTTATCCGTCAGCAGCAGCAGGCCTTCGCTGTCATGGTCCAGGCGACCGGCGGCATACACGCGCGGCGGCAGGCCGAACCCGGCCAGCGTCGGCCGCGGCGGTACGCTGCGGTCGGTGAACTGGCAGAGCACGTTGAAGGGCTTGTTGAAGGCGATCAGCATTGCGGGCACGGCAGTCGGCGGGTGGGGCATTGTCCCATTCCCGCATCGCCGCCGCGATCACCACTCAGCCGAAGACCTTCCTTTCCATCAACAGCGCAACGAGCACCACCACGGCGCCGCACGTGGCGGCAGCGTTGGCGCGATACCGTAGCCGCGCTACCGGTGGGCAGGCCCTGCGCGCACGTTCGTCCCACAGGCAGCCCACGAGCAGCACCGCAAAACCTGCCGCCGCCACGAGATCATGCACGTGACCCGCATGGAACACGAAGTCGTACAACCGCGGCAGCGCCATCAATGCGAAGGCGAAGTACAGCACTTTCTTCAACAGCACACTCCATTGGTGGCAGCGCCGGGCATTGCCCGGCCGCTACCCATTCCGCCCAACACCGCGCTGCGCGCTCACCAAGCACGGCCCGGCGCCCCGCTTTACGGCTTGATGAAGCGCAGGGTCATGCGGTCGCTTTCGCCGATCGCCTGGTACTTCGCCTCGTCGGCCTTGTCGTGCTGGTTAGTCGGCGGCAGCGTCCACACGCCGTTCGGGTGGTCCTTGGTGTCGCGCGGGTTGGCGTTGACCTCGCTGCGCGCGTCCAACCTGAAGCCGGCGGCCTCGGCCATCGCGATCACCTGCTGCTGGCCGACATAGCCGGTGTCATCGTCGTCGGCCACGTCGGCCTTGGCGCGGTGCTCGACCACGCCCAGCACGCCGCCCGGCTTGAGCACGTTGAAGAAGCCCTGGAACATGCCCTGCGCCTGGCCGGCCTTGCGCCAGTTGTGCACGTTGCGGAAGGTCAGCACCACATCGGCTGAACCGGCCGGGCCGAACACCGGCTTGGCCGGATCGTAGGCGACCACGGCAGTCTTGCCGAACTGTGCCGGTGCAGCGGCGTACTTCTTTTCCAGGCTGTCGCGGCTGCGCTGCTGGTAGTCACGGCCGCGGCCTTCGGGCACCGCCATCGGATCGACCACCGCAGCAACGTAGTGGCCCTTGTCGTGCAGCAGGGGCGCCAGGATCTCCGAGTACCAGCCGTTGCCGGGGGTGATCTCGATGACGGTCTTTTCCGGCGTCACCTTGAAGAACGACAGCGTCTGCGCCGGGTGGCGGAAGCCGTCGCGCTTGACGTTGTTGGCATCACGGGTGGGTGCCTTCACCGCCGCGTCGATGGCCGGCGACACCTGGATCTTCGCCGGCGCCACCGTGGCCGGTGCGGCGAACGCGGGAACAGCGGCAAACAGGGCCGAAGCAAGCAGCAGGCGGCAACCACGCAGGGACGAAGCAGGCATCATCGGAGCGACTCCAGCGGAAGATGCGGCGAGACTAGCAGCCGCGGCGTCCCAGGTGTTCACAAAACGTTAGCTGCGTGCGTATCGCGGAACACTGTTTTGTGGTCGCCGCCGCAGCACGGTCACACTACGCGTTTTATTCTGGAGCACTTCCCCCAAGGAGTCCGTGCCCATGACGGCAACCCGCGAACTGGGCCGTTCCGGCCTGCATGTACGTCCGCTCGCCTTCGGTGGCAACGTGTTCGGCTGGAGCGCCGATGAGAAGGCCAGCTTCGCCCTGCTCGATGCCTTCGTCGACGCCGGCTTCAACCTGGTCGACACCGCCGATGTGTATTCGGCCTGGGTGCCGGGCAATGCCGGCGGCGAATCGGAGACGCTGATCGGCAAGTGGTTTGCCCGCAGCGGCAAGCGCGACAAGGTGGTGCTGGCGACCAAGGTGGCCAAGTGGGCCGAACGCCCCGGCCTGACCCCGGACAACATCAATGCGGCGGTCGAGGATTCGCTGCGCCGCCTGCAGACCGACGTGATCGATCTGTACCAGGCCCACGAGGATGACGAGTCGACGCCGCTGGAAGCGACCCTGGCTGCTTTCGGCCGGTTGATCGAAGCTGGCAAGGTGCGTGCGATCGGTGCTTCCAACTACAGCGCCACGCGCCTGGCCGATGCGCTGAAGGTGTCCACCGACTACAAGCTGCCGCGTTACGAAACCCTGCAGCCGGAGTACAACCTGTATGACCGCGCCGGCTACGAAAAGGAACTGGAACCGCTGGTGCAGCGCGAACAGATCGGCGTGATCGGCTACTACGCGCTGGCCAGTGGCTTCCTCAGCGGCAAGTACCGCACGCCGGCCGATGCGGCCAAGAGCCCGGCGCGTGGCGAGAACGTGGTGAAGCGCTATCTGAATCCGCGTGGCCTGCGCATCCTGCAGGCACTGGATGACGTGGCCAGCAAGCACAACGCCAGTGCCGCGCAGATCGCACTGGCGTGGCAGATCGCACGGCCGTCGATCACCGCGCCGATCGTCAGCGCCACCAGCGTCGAGCAGCTGCACGATCTGCTGGCGGCGGCCAACGTGTCGCTGAGCGTGCAGGATGTCGCGCAGCTGGATGCCGCCAGCGCCGAAGCGTGAGGGCCGGTAGTGCCGGCCGCTGGCCGGCATTGCACGCATACCCAAGAAAATAATTGCACAAAATGGTTGCGCACGACTAAATCGTGGTTTATCGTGCGCACCTCGTTTCAACAACCACTGGAAACTTCCCTTGAACGCGCATTCCGTCGCCATCGCCAAACTGCTGCCATGCCTGCGCATGGACGGGCCGGCGCGCGCGTTCGGCAAGGAAGACCAGCTGACAACGGCCTGATACCCGCCCTGCGGAGATCGGCCACCCCGATCTCCGAGGCCTGACGACGCCCTCGGAACGCAAGTCCCGGGGGCGTTTTCGTTTGCGTCGACACAAGGACCCGCGATGCCAGAACTGCACCCCGCGCGGCGACCCGCCGCTCACTGACCCAGGCTTTTCCCGCCCCGCCAAAGGATTTACTTCGCGCGACTGGCAGCGCCTGGACATTATCTGCATCGCATCAGAACATTATCGCTCGCCGATAATGTCGGTGGCCTGCACCCTCGATTATCCAACGGTCCCGTTTCAACCACGGGCTGGTGCGCGCGGCGTTGCCGTGGCGTATGCCGGAGGTCGCGGACATGCCATCGCCTGGATCGCCTGCTGGAGGCAGGCACCGGTTCGCCGGTACGCGGTTCGATTCCGCGCGGTCCCCAACTGGATAGCTCAGCTTGGTCAGAGCAACGGATCCGTAATCCGTCTGTCGTGGGTTCGATTCCCACTCCAAACCACATGACCTGTCACGTCATGACTTGAAGCAACACCCGGGGCGCAAGCCCCAGCGGCCATCGTCGCCGTCCACCGACATCGCCTTCGGGCAGGAACGTGGAAGGCAACGGACCTCACGCCGGGCCCCGGCCCGCCGCCACTGCCAGCCACGTTCCGCACCGGTGCTGCCTGCCGGGAACGACGATGGCAGCACTGCCGGCGCATCGAAGGCTCCGCGCGCGGACCGTCCGCCGATGGCCGCCCTCTTCCGCTGCCTGCACGTGATGTGCAGGCAGCCTCGCCACGACCGGATCGACCCGGGTCATGGCGATTCATCCGCAACGGGTCGAACCACCAGAGCCATACAAGGAGAGACTCCCATGTTCTGGACCATCAAGGTCGTGATCGGCGACGGCGAGCGCGGCCTGGTGTATCGCAACCGTCGTTTCCAGCAGATCCTGCTGCCGGGCGTGCACCGCCTGTCGCCGTTCGGCGGCCGGCCGCACGTGGACATCCACACTGCATCGAAGGGCGCGGCCTACACTGGCAGCGACCAGGACAGCCTGATCGAAGCGCTGGGCGCACAGCTGGACACGCACTTCGTGCTGGCCAACGTCGGCGCCAGCGAGGTCGGCCTGTTGCTGCGCAACGGCCGCATCGATGAAGTGCTGCCGCCGGGCAGCCGCCGTCTGTACTGGCGCGGCTCGGTCGATACCCAGGTGCAGGTAATGGCGTTGGGTGACGAGCCGCGCATTCCGGCCGACGTGCAGCAGCGGCTGGGTCAATTGGGCGTGCTGCCGCGTGTGGCGGTGATCAGCACGGTGCCGAGCGAGTCGGTCGGCCTGCTGTTCATCGATGGCACGCTGCGGCAGACGCTGGACGCCGGCCTGCACGCGTTCTGGAACTTCAACGGCAACGTGTCGGTGGAGCGTGTGGAACTGCGTGCACGTTCACTGGACGTGTCCGGCCAGGAACTGCTCAGCCGCGACAAGGTGACCCTGCGGGTGAACCTGGCCGCGACCGTGCAGGTGGTCGACCCGGTGCGTGCGCACCGCACGCTCAGCAATGCCGATGAGTTCGTCTACCGGCAGCTGCAGTTCGGCCTGCGCCAGGCAATTGCCGCGCGCAGCCTGGACGAGCTGCTGGGTGACAAGGCGGCACTGGACGGCGAGATCGCTGCGCATGTGCAGGCGGCGATCGAAGGCCACGGCGTGCGCTTGCTCGGCGTCGGCATCAAGGACGTGATCCTGCCGGGCGAGATGAAGGAGATCCTCAACGGCGTGGTGCTGGCCGAAAAGCAGGCCCAGGCCAGCGTGATCCGTCGCCGCGAGGAGGCCAACGCCACGCGTTCGCAGCTCAACACCGCAAAGCTGATCGAGGACAACCCGGTGCTGATGCGCTTGAAGGAGCTGGAGGCACTGGAGAAGGTCACCGAGAAGATCGACACGCTCACCGTGTTCGGCGGCCTGGATGGCGTGCTGAAGCAGCTGGTGACGATCAGGTAGGGGGTAGCGGTGGCGCAGGGACGCGCCGCCGGCCCATCAATGACATTAAGGAAGACATGGACACTCAACAGAACTATCAATGGCTGCATGCCGAGGGCACCACGCCGATCAAGGGCTGGGTCAACGGTGTGCCGCTGGAAGCGCAGGCGCATGAGCAGCTGCGCAACATCGCTGCGATCCCGTTCGTCGGGCCGTGGGTGGCCGTGATGCCGGACGTGCACCTGGGCAAGGGCGCGACCGTAGGCTCGGTGATCCCGACCCGCGGGGCGATCATCCCGGCCGCGGTCGGCGTCGACATCGGCTGCGGCATGGCGGCGGTGCGTACCACGCTGCGCGCCGATGACCTGCCCGATGACCTGCGGCAGCTGCGCAACAGCATCGAGCGCAGCATTCCGGTGGGCAACGGGCGCGGCGGCGAGCATCACCGCATGCCCGACAGCATCCACACCCGGCTGGTGCAGTCCGGGCTGGCCGCCGGCCTGGAGAAGATCAAGGATAAGCACCGCCGCATCCGCACCGACAAGCTGGACCGCCAGCTGGGTACGCTGGGCGGCGGCAATCACTTCATCGAACTGTGCCTGGACGAGACGGACACGGTGTGGGTGATGCTGCACAGCGGCTCACGCGGTACCGGCAACCTGATCGGCACCTACTTCATCGAGAAGGCGCGCGAGGAACTGGCCCGGCGCGTGCTGGGCTTCCACCTGCCGGACAAGGACCTGGCGTTCTTCATGGAAGGCGAGCCGCTGTTCGATGACTACGTCGAAGCGGTGTCGTGGGCGCAGGACTACGCCCGGCAGAACCGCGAGGCGATGATGTCGCGCGTGCTGGCCGAGATGCGCCACCGGCTGCCGAAGTTCCAGCTGGCAGCGATGGCGGTGAACTGCCACCACAACTACGTGCAGAAGGAGATGCACAACGGCCAGGAACTGCTGGTGACGCGCAAGGGCGCGGTCAGCGCGCGTGAGGGCGAGCTGGGCATCATTCCCGGCAGCATGGGCACGCGCAGCTATATCGTGCGCGGCAAGGGCAACGCGGACAGCTTCCACAGCTGCAGCCACGGCGCCGGCCGGGTGATGAGCCGTGGCACGGCGCGCCAGCAGATCACGCTGGCCCAGCACCGCGAGGCCACCGCGCACGTGGAATGCCGCAAGGACAGTGGCGTGCTGGACGAGTCACCGGCCGCGTACAAGTCGATCGACGATGTGATGGCCGCGCAGCTGGACCTGGTCGACGTGGTGCACACGCTGCGGCAGGTGCTGTGCGTGAAGGGGTAATGGAGCGGTGCCGACCAAGGCCGGCCTCTACCAGAGCAACACGTCGCGTCGGGGGTCAGATCCCTTTCTGCGAAAGGGATCTGACCCCGGCACATTCAGCGCGGCACGCTGTCTTCGGCCACCAGCGCATGGTGCACGCCGATGCCCGCGCGCACGCCTTCGGCCATGGCCAGGGTGATGTTGCCCACCGTGGTCGCATCGCCTGCGGCATACACGTTCGGCACCGAGGTGTGCTTCATCGCATCGACCTCGATCAGCACGCCCAGCGGGCTCTCGACCAACGTGCAGCCCAGCTGCTGCACCAATGGCGTGGCCATCGCCTGGGTGGCCGGCACGAACAACGCACGCTGGGCGATTCGGCGGCCGTCGGCCAGCTCCACTTCCAGCCAGGTCGGCTGGTCGCCCTGCACGCCCAGCACGGGTGACGTCTCGATCTGCACGCCGCGCTGCTGCATGGCAGCGCGTTCCTCATCCGTGATGTCCAGTCCCATGCTGAAGAACGTGACATTGCCCCAGTCCGCGAACAGCGGCGCCTTGCTGGCGGACATCGGATGACCGCCAAGCAGGCCAATGGCACCACCACCCACTTCATAGCCATGACAGTACGGGCAGTGCAGCACGGTGCTGCCCCAGCGCTCGGCGAGGCCCGGCAACGCCGGCAACTGGTCGGCGATGCCGCTGGCGAGCAGCAGCTTGCGCGCGGCCAGCACCTGGCCATCGGCGGTACGCACTTCCACGCCTTCGGCGCTGGCGGTGGCCTGAACGGCTTCGGCATGCACCCAACGCACCGTGGGGTAGTCCAGCAGCTGCTGGCGCGCCGTCTTCAGCAGCTCGGCGCCACTGATGCCATCCAGCCCGAGCACCCCGTGCGAATGACTGGCGAAACGGTTGCGCGGCGAACCGGCGTCGATGACGGTGACCGGGCGACGGGCACGGGCCAGGATCAGGCCGGCGGCAATGCCGGCATAGCTGCCGCCGACGATGAGCACATCAGGATTCATGGTGACCTTCCAGGGAACGGTGATGGGCAAGATGGCGGGCGAAGTCGGCGCCGAGCTGATCCAGGGTGGTCGCCTGCAAGCGTTGTTCGAGCAGGCGCTGCGCCTCGCGTGCACCCTCGAGCAGGGCGCTGTTGACCAGCTGCTGGATCGGGCAGCCACCGCCGGAGTCGCGTGCGCCGACCTGGACCAGCGGTGGTGCGCCCACCGCCAGGTAGATGTCATGCAGGGTGATCGCCGCGGCGTCGCGTGCCAGCAGGCTGCCGCCGCCGTGGCCGCGGGTGCTGCGCACCAGGCCGGCCTTGTGCAGCTGTGCCAGCAGGCGACGGATCACCACTGGATGCGTCGGCAGGCAGGACGCCAGCTGCTCGGACGTGCGCGGGGCGGCATGGCCGACCAGGTGCGCCATCACATGCAGGGCGTCGGACAGTGGATTCGCGGATTTCATGTAACAACAATAGTTACATTTAAATTCTCTGTCGAGGGTCTTCTTTCGTTCCATATGGACACATTTGTCCTATGAAACATGCCCTTCACATCGCTAAACGAAACGGTAATGTGATGAGCGTCGCACTTCAGACGCGTGGGGACAGGTCGATACCGCATTGCCCCTTCCCGAGAGTCCCTTCCATGAAAGCGTCTGTCCGTGCTCCGCGCCTGCAGTCCAAGCTGCTCGGCGCGGTTTCCGTTGGTCTGGCCGTGGTCCTGCTGTGCGCATTGGCGGGCCTGGCCTCCGCCTGGTTGAAGCTGTCCACCGAGGTTCCACCCGAAGTCGCGCACAGCCGCGACGCCGAACGCCTGCAGCGCGAGTTCCGCGGCCAGGTGCAGGAATGGAAGAACGTGCTGCTGCGCGGCCACGACGACGCGCTGCGCCAGCGCCATCTGGACGCCTTTGACAGCGAGGGCCGCCTGGTCGAGCAGCTGGCCAGGGGCCTCGTAGCCAGCCCGGACATACGCACGCGCGAACTGGCGCAGTCCTTCATCGGCCTGCACACGCAGCTGCAGAAGGACTACCACGCCGCCCTGCAGGCGTTTGCGGAAGCCGGCTACGATCCCGCCGCCGGCGACAATCTGGTGCGTGGCAAGGACCGCCCGGTGGCGACCGCACTGGATGCGCTGAGCACGCATGCCACGCAGGTGGCCGAAGCAACCGTAGCGGCGCGGTCGCAGCAGGCGCGGCAGACCCTGCTGCTGTGCGCGGCGCTGACCGTGCTGGCCGCCGTGTTGCTGCTGATGGGCCTGGCCTGGTGGCTGCGGCGCGCGGTGGTGCAGCCGGTGCTGGCGGTGGAAGCCGCTGCGCGTGCCGTGGCCGCCGGTGATCTGCAGCACGTGGTGCAGGTGCGCAGCCGCGACGAGATCGGTCGCCTCGCGCAGGCGATGCAGGCGGTGCAGTCCACGCTGCGCGGCGTACTGGACGCACAGGCGACGATGGCGCAGGCGCATGACGCCGGCACCATCAGCCATCGCATGGATGCCAGTGCGTTCCCGGGCGCGTTCGGCACCATGGTGGCCGACTGCAACACGCTGGTTGACGCGCACATCCAGGTGAAGATGCGCGCGATCTCGATCATGGGCCGCTATGCCGTCGGTGACCTCAGCCAGGACATGGAACGCCTGCCCGGCGAAAAGGCCGTGATCACCAACGCGTTGGATACGGCCAAGGCCAATCTCGGCATGATCAACGGCGAGATCCGCCGCCTGGCCGAAGCCGCCGCCGCCGGTGACTTCAGCCAGCGCGGCGACAGCGCACGCTTCGAGCATGATTTCCGCGCAATGGTCGACGGCTTGAACCGATTGATGCAGACCACTGAACTGAACCTCGGCGAGGTCTCCAGCATGCTGCGCGCGATTGCCGATGGCCGCCTCGGCGCGCGCATGCACGGTGATTTCCAGGGCGTGTTCGCGCGTATCGCCGGCGACGCGAACACCACCGCTACGCAGCTGGCAACCATCGTCACCGACATCAAGCACGCCTCCGGCAACATCCACACGGCGGCGGCGGAGATCGCCGCCGGCAACAACGATCTGTCGCGCCGTACCGAACAACAGGCCGCCAACCTGGAAGAGACGGCGGCATCGATGGAGGAACTGACCTCCACCGTGCGCCAGAACGCCGAGCATGCGCGCCAGGCCAACCAGCTGGCGATCGGCGCGCACACCGTTGCCTCTCACGGCGGCAGCGTGGTCGGCCAGGTGGTGACGACGATGGGCGCGATCGAAACCTCGTCGCGGCAGATCGCCGAGATCATCAGCGTGATCGACGGCATCGCCTTCCAGACCAACATCCTGGCGCTGAACGCCGCGGTGGAAGCGGCACGCGCCGGCGAGCAGGGCCGCGGCTTCGCGGTGGTTGCCAGCGAAGTGCGCACCCTGGCACAGCGTTCGGCGGCAGCCGCGAAGGAGATCAAGGCGTTGATCGAAGCGTCGGTGGAACAGGTCGGCCACGGTGCACGGCGCGTGCGCGAGGCCGGTGACACCATGGCCGAGATCGTGGCGTCGGTGCAGCGCGTCACCGACATCATGGCCGAGATCTCCGCCGCCTCGCAGGAGCAGAGCGCGGGCATCGAACAGGTCAGCCAGACGGTGATCCAGATGGACGGCACCACCCAGCAGAATGCCGCGCTGGTGGAGGAAGCCAGCGCCGCCGCGCGCAGCCTGGAGCAGCAGGCGAACCGGTTGATCGACGCGGTGGATGTGTTCGATCTGTCGACCACCGCCGCAGCGAAGGACGCGCTGGCGCGCGCGGCCTGATTGATCCGGTTGCCGGCCAGCGGCTGGCAACCCCGCCACCACATGGGTAGCGCCCGACCGTTGGTCGGGCGATGGCAGGGGCCGTGCGGACCAACGGTCCGCACCCACCGTAACCTGCGGTAGTGCCGGCCGCTGGCCGGCAACCCCATCACCACATGGGTAGCGCCCGACCGTTGGTCGGGCGATGGCAGGGGCCGTGCGGACCAACGGTCCGCACCCACCGTAACCTGCGGTGGTGCCGACCGCTGGCCGGCAACCCCACCACCACATGGGTAGCGCCCGACCGTTGGTCGGGCGATGGCAGGGGCCGTGCGGACCAACGGTCCGCACCCACCGTAACCTGCGGTAGTGCCGGCCGCTGGCCGGCGACCCCACCACCACATGGGTAGCGCCCGACCGTTGG
>NZ_JCAFSU010000027.1:0-28344 GCF_059369555.1 Stenotrophomonas sp. YJH_SMC_21 | reverse complement strand
GCAGTTCTACTTCCGCACCACCGACATCACCGGCGCAGCTGCTCTGCCGGAAGGCGTCGAAATGGTGATGCCGGGTGACAACGTCAAGATGGTCGTCACCCTGATCAACCCGGTGGCAATGGACGAAGGCCTGCGCTTCGCTATCCGCGAAGGCGGCCGTACCGTCGGCGCCGGCGTGGTCTCGAAGATCATCGAGTAATCTGGTAGTATCTGCGCCCCGATGTTGCCTGGGTAGGGCATCGGGGCGTATCAAATGGGAAAGCAGGCACAGGATGTGCCTTGTGTTCCCCGGACCAGGAAGGGTCAATGCCATTCAGGCGGCGTCAACAGGCGACTGTTGACAGCTGCCTTGCGTGCCATTATGCTTCTACGTCTGGGCAGGCCGGGAAACTGGTCTGCCTACGTTTTTGAGGTCTATGGATTGACCTTGGCGGCCTGCAGGAGTGCGGGCCGTCCGTATTCAGGAATTTCATGGGGCAAAGCAACCCAGAGGCTTTGTCTGTCGCTCTTTTAACGAAGGAACCTACCGCCATGGCGGACCAAAAGATCCGGATCCGGCTGAAAGCGTTCGATCATCGTCTGATCGACCGTTCGGCCAGCGAGATCGTTGAAACGGCAAAGCGGACCGGCGCGCAAGTGCGTGGCCCGATCCCGCTGCCGACCAAGATCGAGCGTTACACCGTTCTCGTTTCCCCGCACGTCGACAAGGACGCGCGTGACCAGTACGAGACCCGCACGCACAAGCGCGTGCTCGATATCGTTGACCCGAATGACAAGACCGTGGACGCGCTGATGAAGCTCGAACTGGCTGCCGGCGTCGACGTTCAGATCAAGCTGACCTGAGGACTACGACCATGACGAAGAAGTATTCGTTGGGCTTCGTGGGCCGCAAGGCTGGCATGAGCCGCGTGTTCACTGAAGATGGCCGCTCCATCCCGGTGACCCTGATCGAAGCAACCCCGAACCGCATCGCGCAGATCAAGACCGTCGAAACCGACGGCTACAGCGCCGTGCAGGTGACCGTCGGCGCGCGTCGCGCTGCCCTGGTCAACAAGCCGGAAGCCGGCCACTTCGCCAAGGCGAAGGTGGAAGCGGGTCGTGGCCTGTGGGAATTCCGCGTTGAAGACGCGCAGCTCGGCGATTTCGCCGTTGGCGGCGAAGTCAAGGCGGACATCTTCGAAGTCGGCCAGATCGTCGACGTCCAGGGTGTCACCAAGGGTAAGGGCTTCCAGGGCACCATCAAGCGCCACAACTTCCGTATGGGCGATGCAACCCACGGTAACTCGCTGTCGCATCGCGCGCCGGGTTCGCTGGGTCAGCGCCAGACCCCGGGTCGCGTTTTCCCGGGCAAGAAGATGTCGGGCCACATGGGTGCGGTGCAGCAGAGCACCCAGAACCTGGAAGTGGTCAAGGTCGACGTCGAGCGCGGTCTGATCGCCGTTCGCGGCGCCGTTCCGGGCGCGGCGGGTGGCGACGTGATCGTCCGTCCGGCGAGCAAGGCATAAGGAGAGATGACGATGGAACTCGTTATCACGGGTAGCAACAACAAGGTCTCGGTCTCCGACGCCGTGTTCGGTCGCGATTTCAGCGAAGATCTGGTCCACCAGGTCGTCGTTGCCTACCGCAACGCCGGTCGCGCCGGCACCAAGGCACAGAAGACTCGCTCCGAAGTGGCTGGTACCACCAAGAAGTCGAAGAAGCAGAAGGGCGGCGGCGCGCGTCATGGCGCACTGACGGCTCCGATCTTCGTCGGCGGCGGTGTCACCTTCGCGGCCAAGCCGCGCAGCTTCGAGCAGAAGGTCAATCGTAAGCAGTACCGTGCCGCCATGTGCGCGATCCTGTCCGAGCTGAACCGTCAGGGCCGTCTGACCATCGTGGAGTCCTTCGACGTCGAAGTGACCAACACGAAGGGTCTGATCGCCAAGCTGGCCGGCCTGGAAGTGGGCAAGCGCCCGCTGATCGTCACCGAAGAAGCGTCCGAGCACCTGTACCTGTCCGCCCGCAATCTGCCGTACGTGCAGGTGCGTGACGTCCAGGGTCTGGATCCGGTCTCGCTGGTGGGTGCCGACACGGTCGTCATCACCGCTGACGCGGTCAAGAAGGTCGAGGAGTGGCTGGCATGAACAGCAACGAAAAAATCTTCAGCGTGCTGCGTGCCCCGCGTGTCTCCGAAAAGACCGCGCGCCTGCAGGAACTCTCCAACCAGTATGTCTTCGAAGTTTCGAACGAAGCCACCAAGGCCGATGTAAAGGCCGCGGTTGAGCAGCTGTTCGACGTCAAGGTCGAAGCCGTCAACGTGGTCAACGTCAAGGGCAAGAACAAGTCCTTCCGTAACCGTGCTGGCCGCCGCGGCGATTGGCGCAAGGCGTACGTTCGCCTGGCCGATGGCCAGTCGATCGATGTAACGGCCAAGGCCTGAGGTACATCCCATGCCATTGATGAAATTCAAGCCCACTTCCCCCGGCCGCCGTTCGGCCGTGCGCGTGGTCACTCCCGACCTGCACAAGGGTGCTCCGCACGCTGCGCTGGTCGAGTCGCAGAGCCGCTCGGGTGGTCGTAACCACCATGGCCGCATCACCGTGCGTCACGTCGGTGGTGGTGCCAAGCAGCACTACCGCATCATCGACTTCAAGCGCAACAAGCTGGGCATCCCGGCGCGCGTGGAACGCATCGAATACGATCCGAACCGCACCGCGCACATCGCTCTGCTGTGCTACGTCGACGGTGAGCGTCGCTACATCATCGCCCCGAAGGGCCTGAAGGCCGGTGATCAGGTGATCGCTGGTTCGGATGCCCCGATCAAGGCTGGCAACACCCTGCCGCTGCGCAACATCCCGGTCGGCACCACCATCCACTGCATCGAACTGAAGCCGGGCAAGGGCGCTCAGATCGCTCGCGCCGCTGGTGCGGCCGTGCAGCTGGTGGCTCGCGAAGGCATCTACGCCACCCTGCGCCTGCGCTCGGGTGAAATGCGTAAGGTTCCGGTCGAGTGCTGCGCCACCATCGGCGAAGTCGGCAACGACGAGCACAGCCTGGAAAAGCTGGGCAAGGCCGGTGCCAAGCGTTGGCGCGGCGTCCGCCCGACCGTTCGTGGTGCTGCCATGAACCCGGTTGACCACCCGCACGGTGGTGGTGAGGCGAAGGCCGGCCAGGGTAACCCGCATCCGGTCACCCCGTGGGGTGTCCCGACCAAGGGTTACAAGACGCGCCATAACAAGCGCACTCAGCAGTTCATCGTCCGCGATCGTAGGGGCTAATCGACCATGGCACGTTCACTCAAGAAGGGCCCGTTCGTCGATCACCACCTCGTCAAGAAGGTGGAGGCCGCTGCGGGCAGCAAGAAGCCGATCAAGACCTGGTCGCGCCGTTCGATGATCCTGCCTGACATGGTAGGCGTCACCATTGCCGTGCATAACGGCAAGAACCACATCCCGGTTCTCGTCAACGAGAACATGGTCGGCCACAAGCTCGGCGAATTTGCCATCACCCGGACCTTCAAGGGTCACGGTGGTGACAAGAAGTCGGGCAAGTAAGGAGAGATGACAATGGAAGCGAAAGCCATCCTGCGCACTGCGCGCATCTCCCCGCAGAAGGCTCGTCTGGTCGCTGACCAGGTGCGCGGTCTGCCGGCCGAGCGTGCGGTCAACCTGCTGAAGTTCTCGGACAAGAAGGCTGCCCACCTGATCAAGAAGGTGGTGGAGTCGGCTATTGCCAACGCCGAGAACAACCAGGGCGCCGACGTCGACGAGCTGAAGGTTCAGACCATCATGGTTGATGAAGGTCCGACCCTGAAGCGTTTCATGGCGCGGGCGAAAGGCCGCGGTACCCGCATCCTCAAGCGCACCAGCCACATCACTGTGGTTGTGGGCGCCGCCAAGTAAGCGGATAAGGAAAAGACCATGGGTCATAAAGTTCATCCGATTGGTATCCGCCTCGGCATTTCCAAGGACTGGAACTCCAAGTGGTACGCCAACAAGGCCGAGTTCGCTGGTTACCTGGCAGCCGACCTGAAAGTGCGCGAAATGCTGCGCAAGAAGCTGGCTCAGGCCGGCATCAGCAAGATCCTGATCGAGCGTCCGGCCAAGACCGCTCGCGTGACGATCCACACCGCCCGTCCGGGCGTGGTGATCGGCAAGCGCGGTGAGGACATCGAGAAGCTGCGCAAGGAAGTGAGCGAGATGATGGGCGTCCCGGCGCACATCAACGTCACCGAAGTGCGCAAGCCGGAACTGGACGCGCAGCTCGTTGCCGAGTCGATCGCCCAGCAGCTGGAGCGTCGCATCATGTTCCGCCGCGCAATGAAGCGCTCGGTCGGCAACGCGATGCGCCTGGGTGCCCTGGGCATCAAGGTCAACGTGGGTGGCCGCCTCAACGGTGCAGAAATCGCCCGTTCGGAGTGGTACCGCGAAGGCCGCGTGCCGCTGCACACCCTGCGTGCCGACATCGACTATGGCTTCGCTGAAGCCAAGACGACCTACGGCATCATCGGCATCAAGGTCTGGATCTACAAGGGCGAGGTCTTCGATTTCTCCCAGGTTGGCCAGGAAAAGCAGGACGACACCCCGTCGCGCAACGATCGTCATGATCGCGGCGACCGTGGTGACCGTCAGCGCCCGGCCCGTGAAGCGAGGTAACGACAATGTTGCAACCCAAGCGAACCAAGTACCGCAAGGTACACAAGGGCCGTAACGATGGCCTGAGCTGGAGCGCCAACGCTGTCAGCTTCGGCGAATACGGCCTGAAGGCAACCGCACACGGTCAGCTGACCGCGCGTCAGATCGAAGCGGCCCGCCGCTCGATCAGCCGCTACGTCAAGCGCGGCGGCAAGATGTGGATCCGCGTGTTCCCCGACAAGCCCATCACCAAGAAGCCCATCGAAGTCCGAATGGGTTCTGGTAAGGGTAACGTGGAATACTGGGTGGCCCAGATCCAGCCCGGCCGCATGATCTATGAAATCGAGGGTGTTTCCGAGGAAGTGGCTCGCGAGGCGTTCCGCCTGGCCGCCGCCAAGCTCTCGGTCACCACCACTTTCGTGACCCGTACGGTGCGCTGATGGATATCAAAACTCTCCGTGAAAAGTCGGCTGACGAACTCAAGGCCCACCTGATCGACCTGCGTAAGGAACAGTTCTCTGTCCGTATGCAGCAGGTCACCGGCCAGCTGCCGAAGACCCACGACATTCGCCGGGTCCGTCGCGAGATTGCTCGCGTCAAGACCCTGCTCGGCAGCACGAAGTAAGGATGGCCGCTATGAGCGACAATACTGAAAAGAAGACGCTGCGCACGGTCGAAGGCCGTGTCGTCAGCAACAAGATGGACAAGACGGTTACCGTCCTGGTTGAGCGTCAGGTCAAGCACGCGCTGTACGGCAAGTACATCAAGCGCTCGACGAAGCTGCACGCCCACGATGCCGACAACGCCTGCAAGGAAGGCGATGTCGTCCGCGTGACCGAGATTGCTCCGATGTCCAAGACCAAGAACTGGCGCGTGGTGGAAGTCATCACGCGCGCGGCTGAATAAGGAGCTGAATCATGATCCAGATGCAGAGCTACCTTGACGTCGCGGACAATTCGGGTGCCAAGCAGGTGATGTGCTTCAAGGTGCTGGGTGGTTCCAAGCGCCGTTACGCCGGCATCGGCGACATCATCAAGGTCACCGTGAAGGATGCGATTCCGCGCGGCAAGGTCAAGAAGGGTGAAGTGTATGACGCCGTCGTGGTGCGTACCCGCAAGGGTGTGCGTCGCGCCGACGGCTCGCTGATCCGCTTCGACGGCAACGCTGCCGTTCTGCTGAACAGCAAGCAGGAGCCGATCGGTACCCGTATCTTCGGGCCGGTGACCCGTGAACTTCGTTCGGAGAAGTTCATGAAGATCGTCTCGCTCGCTCCCGAAGTGCTGTGAGCGACAGGAGATAATCATGGCTAACCGTATCAAGAAGGGCGACCAGGTTGTCGTCAACGCTGGCAAGGACAAGGGCAAGCAGGGCGAAGTCGTCCGCGTCGACGGCGACCGTGTGGTCGTCGCCAACGTGAACATCGTCAAGCGCCACACCAAGCCGAACCCGCAGGCAGGTGTTGCCGGCGGCGTGGTCGAGCGCGAAGCTTCGATCCATATCTCCAACGTGAATGTTCTGAACCCGGCTTCGGGCAAGGGCGAACGCGTTGGCTTCAAGGTGCTGGAGGATGGACGCAAACTGCGTGTGTTCCGCTCCAGCGGTGAGGCGCTCGACGCCTGAGGAATGAGAAGATGAGTTCCCGTCTCGAAAAGTTCTACAAGGACGAAGTGGTGCCGGCGCTGATGAAGCAGTTCGGCTACACCAATCCGATGGAAGTGCCGAAGCTGGTCAAGGTCACCCTGAACATGGGTGTCGGCGAAGCGGCCACCAACAAGAAGATCCTGGAAAACGCCGTCGGCGACATGACCAAGATTTCCGGCCAGAAGCCGGTTGTCACCAAGTCGCGTGTGTCGGTTGCGTCGTTCAAGATCCGCGATGGTTGGCCGATCGGCTGCAAGACCACGCTGCGTCGCCACAAGATGTACGAGTTCCTGGATCGCCTGATCAACATCTCGCTGCCGCGCGTGCGCGACTTCCGTGGTGTTTCCGGTCGTTCCTTCGACGGCCGCGGCAACTTCAACATGGGTGTGAAGGAGCAGATCATCTTCCCGGAAATCGACTTCGACGCCGTCGACGCGATCCGCGGTATGGATATCGCCATCACCACCACTGCGAAGACCGACGCGGAAGCGAAGGCGCTGCTGGCAGCGTTCAAGTTCCCGTTCCGTAACTGATCTGTCGAGGAAACCGAAATGGCAAAGACCTCCATGGTCAACCGCGACATCAAGCGGGAAAAGCTGGCAAAGAAGTACGCTGAAAAGCGTGCAGCTCTGAAGAAGATCGTGTCCTCCGTGGACGCGACCTACGAAGAGAAGATCGACGCCGCAACCAAGCTGGCCAAGCTGCCGCGCGATTCGTCGCCGAGCCGCCAGCGCAACCGTTGCGAGCTGTCGGGTCGTCCGCGTGGCGTCTACAGCAAGTTCGGCCTGGGCCGTAACAAGCTGCGTGAAGCCACCATGCGTGGCGACGTCCCGGGTCTGCGCAAGGCCAGCTGGTGATCCCAGCCGGCCCTGCGATCAGGAGCCCCTTCGGGGGTTCCTGAACCGGGCAGGGGAGGCATTCAGCTTTCCCGACGCAAAAAAACCGAAGAGCCCGGCGCAAGCCGGGCTCTTTTGGCGTATACTCCCGCGTCTTGCCCTGTGCAGACGGGGTTGTAGGAGTGGGCTTCCGGCCCACTGCAACAAGGGACCTGGCCCGTTTCCAGGAGACAACAGATTTTCGCGAAAGCGGATATCGGTGCACTCAAAGGTACTCATATGAGCATGACTGATCCCATCGCCGACCTGCTGGTCCGCATCAAGAATGCGGCCGCGGTTGGCAAGCAGACGGTGAAAGCCCCGTCGTCCAAGATCAAGGTTGCGATTGCCCAGGTCCTGAAGGACGAGGGTTACATCACCGACCTGCGCGTGACCCAGCTGGAAAACAACAAGTCCGAGCTGGAAATCGTGCTGAAGTATTTCGAAGGCAAGCCGGTCATCGCGACCCTGAAGCGCTTCTCGCGTTCGGGCCTGCGCCAGTACCGCGGCAAGAGCGAGCTGCCGAAGGTCATGAACGGCCTGGGTATCTCCATCATTTCCACCTCCAAGGGCATCATGACTGATGCGCAGGCGCGCCAGCTGGGCGTCGGCGGCGAAGTCCTGTGCTTCGTGGCCTAAGGCGAAAGGAGTAGAACTATGTCCCGCGTAGCCAAGAAGCCGATCGACCTGGGTAAGGTTGAACTGAACGTCCAGTCGGACAGCGTCACCGCCAAGGGCCCGAAGGGCACCCTGTCGCTGGCCAAGCCGGCCGGTATTGCCATCAACGTCGACAACGGCGTTGCCACCCTGAGCACCGAGAACGCTGACCTGGTCGCACTGACCGGTACCGTGCGTGCGATCCTGTCCAACATGGTCAAGGGCGTGTCCGAAGGCTTCGAGCGCAAGCTGGAGCTGGTCGGCGTGGGTTACCGCGCTGCCATGCAGGGCAAGGACCTGAGCCTGTCGCTGGGCTTCTCGCATCCGGTCGTGTTCGTGGCGCCGGAAGGCATCACCCTGTCGACCCCGACCCAGACCGAGATTCTGGTCCAGGGCGCTGACAAGCAGGTCGTCGGTGAAGTTGCCGCCAAGATCCGTGCGTTCCGCAAGCCGGAGCCGTACAAGGGCAAGGGCGTGAAGTACTCCGACGAAGTCATCATCCGTAAGGAAGCCAAGAAGGCATAAGCGCGAGTCCCTCGCAAGAGCCCGCACATCCCTGTGCGGACTTCTCAGGGAAAAGCTCTTCCTTCAGCTTTCAAGGAATAATCAAAATGAACAAGAACATCGCCCGCCTGCGTCGCGCCAAGTCGACCCGCGCCCACATCCGTGAGCTCGGCGTCGCCCGCCTGTCGGTGCTGCGCACCGGTCAGCACCTGTACGCCCAGGTCTTCACCGCCGACGGTTCCAAGGTGCTGGCTGCCGCCAACACCACCCAGACCGACGTCATGGAAGGCCTGAAGAACGGCAAGAACGCCGATGCCGCCGCCAAGGTTGGCCGCATCGTCGCCGAGCGCGCCAAGGCCGCCGGCGTCGAGAAGGTTGCCTTCGATCGTTCGGGCTACCGCTACCACGGCCGCATCAAGGCCCTGGCAGAAGCGGCCCGCGAAGCCGGCCTGCAGTTCTAAGGGACAAGGGCAGGGGGCCATTGGCCTCCTGCCTGCCTGCTCGCCAGCCTGAGTGAGGCTGGACGGCGCCGCTCTTCTGCAGCGGCCCACCGGAACGCCGCGTCACGCCACAACCATAAGCGGCTTCGAGCCGTACATACCCAAACAACCAAGGAATCAACATGGCAGAAGAGCGTCAGCAGCGGGGTCGCGATCGCGACCGTAACCGCGAAGAGAAGATCGACGACGGCATGATCGAAAAGCTGGTCGCGGTCAACCGCGTCAGCAAGACCGTCAAGGGTGGCCGCCAGTTCACCTTCACCGCCCTGACCGTTGTCGGCGACGGCGAAGGCAAGGTCGGTTTCGGTTATGGCAAGGCCCGCGAAGTGCCGGTCGCCATCCAGAAGTCGATGGAACAGGCCCGCAAGAACCTGGTCAGCGTTGACCTGAACAACGGCACCCTGTGGCACACCATCAAGGATGGTCACGGCGCAGCCCGCGTGTTCATGCAGCCGGCTTCGGAAGGTACCGGCGTCATCGCCGGCGGTGCCATGCGCGCCGTGCTGGAAGCGGTTGGCGTGAAGAACGTGCTGGCCAAGGCCACCGGTTCGCGCAACCCGATCAACCTGGTGCGTGCCACCGTGAAGGGCCTGTCTGCTGCGCAGTCGCCGGCCCGCATCGCGGCCAAGCGCGGCAAGAAGGTGGAGGAACTCAACCATGGCTAATGAGTCCAACAAGACTGTCAAGGTCCGCCTGGTGCGTGGCCTGCGTGGCACCCAGTCGCGTCACCGCCTGTCGGTGCGTGCCCTGGGCCTGAACAAGCTCAACGATGTGCGTGAACTGAAGGACAGCCCGCAGGTGCGCGGCCTGATCAACAAGGTTCAGTACCTCGTCCAGGTTGAGGAGTAATCGACCATGACTCTGCGTCTCAATGAACTGAGCCCGGCACCGGGCGCCCGCACCGAGCGTACCCGCGTCGGTCGCGGTATCGGCTCGGGCCTGGGCAAGACTGCCGGCCGCGGCCACAAGGGTTCGTTCGCCCGCAAGGGTGGCGGCAAGATCAAGGCTGGCTTCGAAGGCGGCCAGACCCCCATGCAGCGTCGTCTGCCGAAGATCGGCTTCCGTTCGCCGATCGCCAAGGACACCGCTGAAGTGCTGCTGTACGCGCTGGACAAGCTGCCGGCCGGTGAGATCGACTTCGCCGCCCTGCGTGCTGCCAAGCTGGTCCCGAGCACTGCCAAGAAGGCCAAGGTCGTCGTCAAGGGCGAAGTGACCAAGGCGTTCACCCTGAAGGGTATTGCTGCCACGGCGGGTGCCAAGGCCGCGATCGAAGCTGCCGGCGGCAGCGTAACGGAGTAAGAAAATCATGGCGCAAGCTGGCATCGGTAACCTCGCGGGCGGAATGGGCAAGTTCACTGAACTTCGCCAACGTTTGCTGTTCGTCGTCGGGGCTTTGATCGTCTATCGCATCGGCTGCTACGTGCCGGTGCCGGGCGTCAATCCCGATGCCATGCTTGCCATGATGCAACAGCAGGGCGGCGGCATCGTGGACATGTTCAACATGTTCTCGGGCGGCGCCCTGCACCGTTTCAGCATCTTCGCGCTGAACGTGATGCCGTACATCTCGGCATCGATCGTGATGCAGCTGGCCGTGCACATCTTCCCCGCCCTGAAGGCGATGCAGAAGGAAGGTGAGTCCGGCCGCCGCAAGATCACCCAGTATTCGCGCATCGGCGCCGTGCTGCTGGCAGTGGTGCAGGGCGGCTCGATCGCGCTGGCCCTGCAGGGCCAGGTCTCGCCGTCGGGCGCTCCGGTCGTGTACGCGCCGGGCATGGGCTTCGTGCTCACCGCCGTGGTCGCGCTGACCGCCGGCACCATGTTCCTGATGTGGGTCGGTGAGCAGGTCACCGAGCGCGGCATCGGCAACGGCGTGTCGCTGATCATCTTCGCCGGTATCGTCGCAGGCCTGCCGGGTGCGATCATCCACACCTTCGACGCCTACCGCGACGGCAACATCCAGTTCATCCAGCTGCTGCTGATCGCCATCGTCGTGCTCGCCTTCACCTTCTTCGTGGTGTTCGTCGAGCGTGGCCAGCGCCGGATCACGGTCAACTACGCGCGCCGCCAGGGCGGTCGCAACGCGTACATGAACCAGACCTCGTTCCTGCCGCTGAAGCTCAACATGGCCGGCGTCATCCCGGCGATCTTCGCCTCGAGCCTGCTGGCCTTCCCGGCCACCCTGGCCATGTGGTCCGGCCAGGCTGCCAACCAGAGCAGCTTCGGCCAGGTCCTGCAGAAGGTCGCCAATGCCCTCGGCCCGGGCGAGCCGCTGCACATGATCGTGTTCGCTGCGCTGATCACCGGTTTCGCGTTCTTCTATACCGCGCTGGTGTTCAACTCGCAGGAAACCGCCGACAACCTGAAGAAATCGGGCGCGCTGATTCCGGGCATCCGTCCGGGCAAGGCCACCGCCGATTACATCGACGGCGTGCTGACCCGCCTGACCGCAGCCGGCTCGGCCTACCTGGTGATCGTCTGCCTGCTGCCGGAACTGATGCGCACGCAGCTGAACGCCTCGTTCTACTTCGGTGGTACTTCGCTGCTGATCGTGGTGGTGGTGGTGATGGACTTCATCGCCCAGGTGCAGGCGCACCTGATGTCCCACCAGTACGAGAGCCTGCTGAAGAAGGCCAACCTGAAGGGCGGCAACCGCGGCGGTTTTGCCCGCGGCTGATTGGCCTGTTATACTTTCGTCTTCCTGACGTGATGGTCCCTCCGCTTCGCGGACTCCGGCCACACAAACGAAGGGCGGCCCCCGCAGCGGTTCCGGGTGGGGGTGTGATGAGGTGGTCCCGCGCTGGAGTAGCGCGGGCGGCCCCGGGGGAAACCCCAGGTCCAACCCCATCCGGCGCCGGAGCCTGGGCACACTCCCCAGGCCGGGTTCATGAAACCAATGGTTTCACGGGCTTCCATGTAAACCGGAACCTTGTTAGTATCGCTAGTTCACTTTTTTGATCCATCCTGCCGGATTGGCGTGCCCGAGGCGCGCTGTCGGCCATCACTCAGCTGGAGAACCGCGTCATGGCGCGTATTGCAGGCGTCAACCTGCCAGCCCAGAAGCATGTCTGGGTCGGGTTGCAAAGCATTTACGGCATCGGCCGTACCCGTTCGAAGAAGGTCTGCGAAGTCGCAGGCGTTGCTTCGACCACCAAGATCCGCGATCTGTCGGAGCCGGAAATCGAGCGCCTGCGCGCCGAAGTCGGCAAGTACATCGTGGAAGGCGATCTGCGCCGTGAGATCGGCATCGCGATCAAGCGCCTGATGGACCTGGGCTGCTACCGCGGCCTGCGTCACCGTCGTGGCCTCCCGCTGCGTGGCCAGCGCACCCGTACCAACGCCCGCACCCGCAAGGGTCCGCGCAAGGCGATCAAGAAGTAAGGGACTGAGAAATGGCTAAGCCCGCTGCTAAGACCAAGAAGAAGATCAAGCGCGTCGTCACCGACGGCGTTGCCCACGTCCACGCTTCGTTCAACAACACCATCGTCACCATCACCGACCGCCAGGGCAACGCTCTGTCGTGGGCGACCTCCGGTGGCGCTGGTTTCCGCGGTTCGCGCAAGTCGACCCCGTTCGCTGCCCAGGTGGCCGCTGAAAAGGCCGGTCGTGCTGCGCTGGACTACGGCGTGAAGTCGCTGGAAGTCCGCATCAAGGGCCCGGGTCCGGGCCGTGAGTCGGCCGTGCGTTCGTTGAACAACGTCGGCTACAAGATCACCAACATCATCGACGTGACGCCTATCCCGCACAACGGGTGCCGTCCGCCGAAGAAGCGTCGCGTCTAAAGGGAGCGATAAGAAATGGCTCGTTATATCGGTCCTACCTGTAAGCTCGCCCGTCGCGAAGGCGCCGACCTGTCCCTGAAGAGCCCGGCGCGTGCGCTGGACTCGAAGTGCAAGCTGGAGCAGAAGCCCGGCCAGCACGGCGCCACTGCCCGCAAGGGCAAGCTGTCCGACTACGCCACCCAGCTGCGTGAAAAGCAGAAGGTCAAGCGTATCTACGGCCTGCTGGAGCGTCAGTTCCGCAACTACTACAAGAAGGCCTCGACCAAGAAGGGCAACACCGGCGAGAACCTGCTGCAGCTGCTGGAAACCCGCCTGGACAACGTCGTCTACCGCATGGGCTTCGCTGTGACCCGTCCGGCTGCCCGTCAGCTGGTGTCGCACCGCGGCGTCACCGTGAATGGCAAGTCGGTCAACCTGGCTTCGTACCAGGTCAAGGCTGGCGACGCCATCGCTCTGTCTGAAAAGGCTGCCAAGCAGCTGCGCGTCCAGGAAGCCCTGACCGTCGCCGCCCAGCATGACCTGAGCCCGTCGTGGGTTGAAGTGGATTCCGGCAAGTTCACCGGCATCTTCAAGGCTGTTCCGGATCGTTCGGATCTGCCTGCGGACATCAACGAAGCGCTGATCGTCGAGCTGTATTCGAAGTAATTCACATTGGAGAGCCCCCGGCGACGGCCGGGGGTTCACTAGGAGAACCCGCAACATGACGGTTACCGCCAACCAGGTTCTGCGTCCTCGCGGTCCGCAGATCGAACGCCTTACCGACACTCGTGCAAAGGTCGTTATCGAACCTTTGGAGCGGGGTTACGGGCATACGCTGGGTAATGCCCTGCGTCGCGTGCTGCTGTCGTCCATCCCGGGCTTCGCCATCACGGAAGTCGAAATCGACGGCGTGTTGCATGAGTACACCACGGTCGAAGGTCTGCAGGAGGACGTGCTCGAAGTCCTGCTGAACCTCAAGGACGTGGCCATCCGTATGCACTCCGGCGACAGCGCCACCCTGTCCCTGTCCAAGCAGGGCCCGGGCGTTGTCACCGCTGCCGACATCAAGGTCGACCACAATGTGGAGATCCTGAACGGCGACCATGTGATCTGCCACCTGACCAAGGACACGGCAATCAACATGCGTCTGAAGATCGAACGTGGTTTCGGCTACCAGCCGGCTGCCGCGCGTCGTCGTCCGGACGAAGAAACCCGTGCCATCGGCCGCCTGGTCCTGGATGCCTCGTTCTCGCCGGTCCGCCGCGTCGCCTATGCCGTGGAAGCGGCCCGCGTCGAACAGCGTACCGACCTGGACAAGCTGGTCATCGATATCGAGACCAACGGCACCATCGACGCCGAGGAAGCCGTGCGCACCGCCGCCGACATCCTCAGCGACCAGCTGTCGGTGTTCGGTGACTTCACCCACCGCGACCGCGGTGCGGCCAAGCCGGCCAACAACGGCGTGGATCCGGTGCTGCTGCGCCCGATCGACGATCTGGAGCTGACCGTGCGTTCGGCCAACTGCCTGAAGGCTGAAAGCATCTACTACATCGGCGATCTGATCCAGAAGACCGAAGTGGAGCTGCTGAAGACCCCGAACCTGGGCAAGAAGTCGCTCACCGAGATCAAGGAAGTGCTGGCTCAGCGCGGCCTGTCGCTCGGCATGAAGCTGGAGAACTGGCCGCCGGCCGGTGTCGCCAGCCACGGCATGCTGGGCTGAGATCGGTAATGCCTGAAGGCTCCACCGTTCGCGGTGGGGCCTTCAACGCAACACACCATGCCATGACGAACCGCAGGTTCGCGCGGCAGGTCGTCCAGGACGGGCGGCCAGGACCATCCGCAGTCCGCGCAGCAACGCCAGGATGGCGACAACGATCCACACAGCCACATCATTAACCAAGGAATATCACCATGCGTCACCAGAAGTCTGGCCGTAAGTTCAGCCGCACCAGCGCCCACCGCGAAGCGATGTTCAAGAACATGGCCGCCTCGCTGTTCAAGCACGAGCTGATCAAGACCACCCTGCCGAAGGCCAAGGAACTGCGCCGCGTTGCCGAGCCGCTGATCACCCTGGCCAAGGTCGACTCCGTCGCCAACCGCCGTCTGGCCTTCGCCCGCCTGCGCGACAACGAAGCCGTGGGCAACCTGTTCACCATCCTGGGCCCGCGCTACGCGAACCGTCCGGGCGGCTACCTGCGCCTGCTGAAGTGCGGCTTCCGCGCCGGCGACAACGCGCCGATGGCCTACGTCGAGCTGGTTGACCGTCCGGTCGTGGCCGAGGAAGTGGCCGAGTAATCGGACCGCTCCAACGCGACACAGCGAAAGCCCGGCCTCCGCCGGGCTTTTGCGTTTCCAGGGCTCGGATCCCTTTCCGCAGGAAAGGGCCCTGACCCCGGGCAGGCAGCACCGCAGGCCAGAGCCCTTTGCATTCGCACTGGGATCTGACCCGCACCGTTCCGACAGGCGTCACCTGTGGCGGTTCGAATGGCACGCACTCTCGGTTACGCTTGGCGCCTGATCCATTTGAGCGTTGACGATGAATCCACTGCGCTGGCCCTTCCGCGCCCAGTTCTTGCTGGGCTTCCTGATCTGCGCGGGCCTGCTTGGCTACGCGATCTTCCTGCAGTTGAAGATGGGCCTGGAGCCGTGTCCGCTGTGCATCTTCCAGCGCCTGGCCTTTGCCGCGCTCGGCCTGCTGTTCCTGATCGGTGCGCTGCACGGGCCCTCCAACCGCCCGGGACGCGCGACCTATGGCGTGCTGGCGTTCATTGCCGCCGCAGTGGGGGCCGGCATCGCCGCGCGCCACGTCTACGTGCAGATGCTGCCCCCGGAAATGGGTTCCACCTGTGGCCCGCCGCTGGCGTTCCTGAGCGAGACCATGGGGCCGCTGGAAGTATTCCGCACGGTACTGACCGGTACCGGCAACTGCGGCAACATCGACTGGACCTTCCTGGGCCTGACCATGCCGATGTGGTCGGGCGCGTGGTTCGTGCTGCTGGCGTTGTGGGCGCTGGTGGTGTCGCTGGGCAAGGTCAAGCGCTGAAAGCGAAACGGGGTCGCGTCCCTTGGCATCGCAAAGGGCTCTGACCCCAATCGTTGACGCAGGGTAGTGCCGGCCGCTGGCCGGCACACCGTGAGGATGCCGGCCAGCGGCCGGCGCTACCTCAGAAGTCCTGCTGCAGGCTCAGGTAAGCACCTCGGCGCGGTCCCCACTGCGGGGCGAAGACGCCGACACCGCCACCGTCGCGCAGTTGATAGCTGCGATCCAGTGCGTTGATCACGGCCAGTTGGACGTGCAATGGATGGCCGCTGTCGGCATTGAAGTCGTGCCCGGCGCTGAGGTTCACCTGCAGGTACGACGGCAGCTCGCCGCCGTTGGGTACGCCTTCGATGTCCGAACGCAGGCCGCTGCCGAACACGTAGTTGGCGCCGATCCGGTTGTGTCCGGCGAAGGCGTAGCTGAGACCACCCGATGATGTCAGCTTCTGGTCGTGGTCGAGGTGGATCCAGTGGTTAGCCACATAGGCCAGCGCTTCCGGGTCGAGGTTGTACTGGCTGGTGATGACGTCGGTACCGATGGCCTTGTTCAGCGCGGCGTTGAAGTAGGCACTGAACGGACCGTTGCTGTAGTCGGCGCTGAACTCCAGGCCGCGGATGTGGCCACGGCGGTAGTTGAAGGTCGAATAGATGTAGGCAGCGCCGAACTGGCCTTCGTCCTGCAGGCGTGCGACGCGTCGGTCATACGCGTCCAGGCCCAGGGTCAGGTGCTCGCCCAGTTGCTGCGAGACGCCGATGTCGTAGTAGTCGCTGCGCTCGGCCAGCGGCGTGTTGTTGCCGCCGCTGGGCTGCTGGTTGGTGGTGCCGTCGTACAGCGCGATGTCGCTGCTGGCAATCAACTCGCTGGCCGGTGGCGTGAAGTAGCGCGAATAGCCGGCGTGCACGGTGGTGCTGTCGCTGGCATTCCAGACCACGCCCACGCGCGGGCTGAGCTGGCCTTCGGTGCGGCCGAAGGCCTTGTAGCGGTCGCCACGCAGGCCGTAGTTCACGGTCCAGTCGTCGCCGATCTTCCACTCGTCCTGTACGTACAGTGCCAGCGTACTGGCGTGGAACGCGCTGCGGTCGGGGATCAACAGCGGCGTCGTGCCGGACTGCTGGCCGCCGTCATCAACCGGGAACACCCAGCTGTTGCTGTTCGCCCGCGCGTTCTCGTAATTGCCGTACAGGCCATAGCGCAGCGTGTGGTCGTTGCCCAACGGCGTTGAGAAGTCGGCCTGCAGGGTGTTGGCGCGGTTGCTGCGCTGGACCTGCGAGGCGACGCCGCTGAACACCAGGTCGCCCACCACGTCCGGGTTGAACGCCACGTCGCTGTAGCGCTGTCCGGCCGATAGCTGGTACGCGGTGCTGCCCAGCGTGCCCTGTAGCACCAGCATGCCGAAGCGGGTGGTCTCGCGCTGGGTCTCATCCAGCTGGCTGGAGTCGAAGGTGGTGGTATCCAGATATCCGAACTGTGGCGTCTGGCCCGGGTTGACCGGGATCTGGAAGCGGTTGTTGGCGAAACCGGCGAACACACTCAGGCGGGTGTTGTCGTTGACCAGGTAGGTGAGGTCGGCGAAGGCCTTTCCCTGGTGAGTATCGTCGTGCAGCGGCTTGCGTGAGTTGGTGGGGTTCTCCAGGCCGACCTCATGCTGGTCGTAGTTGCCGGTCAGGAACCAGCTCCAGCGCCCCTGGTTGCCCCACCAGGAGGCGTTCGGATTGATCTTGCCGAACGAGCCGGTGGTCAGCCCCGCGCTGCCGCCATTGCCCAGCTCGGCACCGTTGCGGGTGGTGATGTCGACCACCGCTGCGGTGCGCTCGCCGAACTGCGCCGGCAGTGCGCCGTCCATCAGGCGGATGCTCTTGATGGTGCGCGCGTCCAGGGTCTGGCCGAAGCCGGAGATCGATTCGGGCAGCAGCACGCCGTTGATGCGGTACTGCAGGTTGGCGTGGTCGCCACGCACATGCACGCCGCCATAGGAGTCCTGGACCACGCCAGGGGCCTGCAGCAGTACCTGGCTGAGTGGCGCGGAGGCACCCAGCGGCTGCTTCTGGATGTCCTCGGCGGTGATCTGGTACTGGCTGCTGCCGATGTCCGGCGACAGCGTGTTGCGGGCCTGGTCGAGCTGGGCGTGGACGGTGACCGCATCCAGATCCTTGACGGACGAAGCGGGGGCGTCGGCTGCCGAGGCGAAGGCGGGCAGGCTGGCCAGGGCCAGGGCGAAGGTGATGCCGGTAGCGAGGGGCGAGGGCTTCATGGTGGGAGAGGTGGCGGCTGGATGTGGAAGGGGCCGATCCATGACATTGAAGTGTTATTCCGTAACAAATCATGCGCCTGTCCCGGGCGGCTGACCATGCAGGATCTGGCCGCTGGCGTCGGCCTTTCTCCGCCGTTCAGGCGAGCCGGTAGGCCGGACCGGCCCTTTGCGTCAGCGGCCGGCTCTGCGACCATGACCGCCCCCCCATCCCGGAAGTCTGCAATGAGCCTGTCCGCCGTTCCGCCCGTGCCCGATCCCGCCGCGACCGCCGCCGGCGCTGCCTGGTCGCCGGAGAGCTGGCGGGGCAAGACCGCGCTGCAGATGCCGACCTATCCCGACCCGGTAGCCCTGGAGGCGGCCCTGCACGAGCTTAAGCGGCTGCCACCGCTGGTCACCTCCTGGGAGATCCTGGCGCTGAAGCAGCAGCTGGCCGAGGCCCAGGAAGGCAAGCGCTTCCTGCTGCAGGGCGGCGACTGCGCCGAGAACTTCAGCGACTGCGAATCGGGCACCATCTCCAACCGGCTGAAGGTACTGTTGCAGATGAGCCTGGTGCTGGTGCACGGCCTGCGCCAGCCGGTGATCCGCGTCGGCCGCTTCGCCGGCCAGTACGCCAAGCCGCGTTCGGCCGATACCGAAACCCGCGACGGCGTGACCCTGCCGAGCTACCGCGGCGATGTGATCAACGCACCCGCTTTCACTGAAGCAGCGCGTCTGCCGGACCCGAAGCGGATGCTGCAGGCCCACGCGCATTCGGCGATGACGATGAACTTCGTGCGTGCGCTGATCGACGGTGGTTTCGCCGACCTGCACCACCCCGAATACTGGAACCTGGAGTGGGTAAGCCACTCGCCGCTGGCGGCCGAGTACCAGAAGATGGTGGCCTCGATCGGCGATGCGGTGCACTTCATGGAGACCCTGGCCGGGGCCCGCGTGCACAACCTCAACCGCATCGACTTCTACACCTCGCATGAAGCACTGCTGCTGCCCTACGAGCAGGCGCTGACCCGCCAGGTGCCGCGCCAGCAGGGCTGGTTGAACCTGAGCACGCATTACCCGTGGATCGGCATGCGCACGGCTGCGCTCGATGGCGCGCACGTGGAATACCTGCGTGGCGTGCGCAATCCGATTGCGATCAAGGTCGGCCCGTCGGTGACGCCGGACCAGCTGCTGCGCCTGATCGACGTGCTCAACCCGCACGACGAACCGGGTCGACTGAGCTTCATCCACCGCATGGGTGCGGCGCAGATCGCCGAGAAGCTGCCGCCGCTGCTGGATGCCGTCAAGCGTGATGGCCGCCGCGTGCTGTGGGTGTGTGATGCGATGCATGGCAACACCGAAAGCACTGCCAATGGCTTCAAGACGCGTCGCTTCGACAATGTGCGTGGCGAAGTGGAGATGTCGTTTGATCTGCATGCGGCCGCGGGCACGCGCCTGGGTGGCGTGCACCTGGAGCTGACCGGCGAGGACGTGACCGAATGCACCGGTGGTGCGCGCGAACTGACCGAGCGTGACCTGGAGCGTGCGTATCGCTCAACGGTGGACCCGCGGTTGAATTACGAGCAGTCGCTGGAGATCGCGATGGCGATCGTGCGCAAGCAGGAGCAAGTGCGGTAATGGGTTTTCGGCAGGGCTTGCAGCCCTGCACCTGCGGTAGTGCCGGCCGCTGGCCGGCAACAGCAACAGCGGGTATTCCGTGGGATGGCGGGGCGGTGTCGGAGTGCGGGGACGCTGCAAGTACGTCCCTGTAAGCTTGGCAGCCGCATCCATGCGGCTGACACCCCGCACTCCGACACCGCCCCACCTTCGACAGGTTCAGGTCGCTATTGGTGGGTGCCGACCGTTGGTCGGCACATCTGTCAGATGTCGAATGAATCATCCACGCATGGCGTGGATCTACTGGTAACTGCGGCGATTGGCATGCGCGGCTGTTGGTAGGTGTCGACCGTTGGTCGACACGATTTTTCTGTCAGATAGCAGTATTCAAAATGGGCTCCGACCCCGTGCCGACCAACGGTCGGCACCCACCATCAGCAGCAGCTTCCGACAGATCGCAGAAAACTGTCGAAGGCGGGGTGGGTCCGGTTGCGGGGGCGCGAGCCGCATGGGCCCGAGGCATGCCTCGGGCGGGTTGGGCAGGACGCCCAACCCCGGTCTTGCCGTGTGCCCAGGACTGCGCACACGAGCAAGCGGCGACCGAGCTTAGGGACGTACTTGCAGCGCCCCCCGCAACCGGACCCCCCCCGCCATCCCACGGAATACCCGCTTTTGCTGTTGCTGTTGCTTCGGCCGTTGCCGTTGCGTCCGCAGGTGCAGGGCTGCAAGCCCTGCCGACCAACACCCTGCTTACGAACGGCTGACGTGACGCTCATGCGCCATGCGCGAGGCTGTCCACCTGGTTGTTCGACTGGAGGTGGCAACGGTGCACTGGCAGAGCGCACAGGCCTACGCATGGCCGTTGGGATTGGCCGTAGTGGTGGGCGGCATCGGCGCGTGGCTGATCCTGTGGATCTATCATCGATTGAAAGGGCGTGATCGCCGACGTGCGCGTATCGGTCGAGTACTCGGGTTGCCGCTGGCCACCGCGTGGCCGCTGCTGCTGCTGATTCCCGCCTTGCAGGCGACGCCGCTGCAGGATCCGTTGCTGGGCCATCTGCAGCACGGACTGCACATTGCATTGATGGCCTGCTTCGTCTGGCTGCTGGTACGCGCGGTGGCGGCGGGCGAGCGCGCGATCCTGCGCAGCCATCCCATCGATGTCTCCGACAACCTGGAGGCACGCCGCATCCAGACCCAGACGCGCGTGCTCAGTAGGGTGTTGATGGGCGGCATCATCGTGCTCGGTGCGTCGCTGGTGCTGTTGACCTTCCCGATGGTGCAGAAGATCGGCACGGCGCTGCTGGCGTCGGCGGGCCTGATCGGGCTGGTGGCGGGCATCGCCGCCAAGCCGGTGTTCGGCAACCTCATCGCCGGCCTGCAGATCGCACTGACGCAGCCGATCCGGCTGGATGACGTGGTGATCGTCGAGGGCGAGTGGGGCCGCATCGAGGAGATCGGCAGCAGCTATGTGGTCGTGCGGATCTGGGATGAGCGGCGGATGGTGGTGCCGCTGACCTGGTTCATCGAAAACCCGTTCCAGAACTGGACGCGGCGCAGTGCCGATCTGCTCGGCACTGCGTTTCTGTGGCTGGACTATCGGGCACCGATCGCGGCGATCCGTGCCGAGCTGGAGCGCATCTGCCATGGCCAGGCGCTATGGGATGGGCGCGTCTGCGTGACCCAGGTGACCGAAACCAACGAGCGCGCGATCCAGGTGCGCCTGCTGGTCAGCGCGCGCAGTTCCGGTGATGCCTTTGATCTTCGCTGCCTGGTGCGCGAACGCATGCTCGATTTCCTCGCACGTGAGCATCCGCAGTCGTTGCCGCAGGTGCGTGCGCGGCTGCAACACGAAGACGAGCTGGATATGCCGCGTGGTCCACGTGCACGCACCTCGGATGTGCGTTCGCCAGGTGCTGAAGATGGTGAGGCGGCGATCGTGCCGGTGGAGCCACAGGATCGGTAGTGCCGGCCGCTGGCCGGCAACGCCGGAGCGATCGAGCTGCCGGCCAGCGGCCGGCACTACCGGAAGCAAGATGTCGCGGCGTCACCGGAGCTCACGGCTCGCCGGCGTCGATCAGCGCATCGGTATCAAAGTGTGGCGGCCGCCGCGCACGGGTGCGCTGCTCGTAGGCGTAGGCCATTTCGATCAGCTTCGGCTCGCTCCAGGCGGTGCCCATGAACAGCAGGCCGACGGGAAGGCCGTTGATCTGGCCCATCGGCACGGTCAGGCTGGGGTAACCGGCCACGGCAGCGGCGCTGTAGCTCTCGCCGGGGAAGTCGTCGCCTTCGCTGCGGATCGGCCACGCCACACCGGTGGTCGGCGCCACCAGCGCATCGAGCTGATGGGCGGCGAGAGCTGCATCGATGCCTTCCGGGCCGGCCAACCGGCGCGCATCACTGCGCGCGCGGATGTAGGCAGGGTCTGCCAGGCCGGTGGTGGCATCGGCCTCCACCAGCAGCTCCTGGCCGAACAGGCCCAGTTCCTGCTTGCTGTGCGCCTGGTTGAAGGCGATCAGTTCGGCCAGGCTGCGCAGTGGCGCGCGGTGGGTGCTGAAGTAGCGCTCCAGCCCGGCCTTGAACTCGTACAGCAGCAGCGTGCGCTCAGCCTCGGCCCACGCGCCCTGGTTGGGCAGCTCCACTGGCACCACCACGGCGCCGGCGCGACGCAGCTCGGTCGCTGCCTGATCGATCAGCGGCGGCATGCCGCGGTACTTCAGCAGCGGCGTCTGCAGCAGACCGATGCGTTTGCCGCGCAGGCCCTGCGGGTCCAGGCGCGCGGTGTAGTCGTAGACCGCACGGCCGGGCATGGTCGCGGTGGCGGGATCGGCGTCATCGCGGCCGGCGATCGCAGTCAGCACGGCAGCAGCATCGGCGACGCTGCGGGTCATCGGGCCGGCGGTGTCCTGGCTGAAGGAGATCGGCACGATGCCATCACGACTGACCAGCCCGACCGTCGGCTTCAGACCGACCACGCCGTTGATCGCGGCCGGGCAGACGATGCTGCCGTCGGTTTCGGTGCCGATCGCCACGCTGGCCAGGTTGGCGGCCACGGCCACCGCGCTGCCGCTGCTGGAACCGCACGGTGAATGGCTGATGCGGTAGGGGTTGCGGGTCTGGCCGCCGCGCGCGCTCCAGCCGGAGATGGAGTCATTGCCGCGGAAGTTGGCCCACTCGCTGAGGTTGGTCTTGCCCAGCACTACGGCGCCAGCCTCGCGCAGCCGGCGTACCAGGTAGGCATCGTCCGGACGGAAGCCCTGCAGGGCCAGTGAGCCGGCACTGGTGACCATCGGTGCGGCGTTGATGTTGTCCTTCAGCAGCAGGGGGATGCCGTGCAGCGGCCCACGCAGGCGCCCTTCGCGGCGCTCGCGGTCGCGTGCGGCGGCTTCCTTCAGCGCGTCGGGGTTGAGCTCGATCACCGCGCGCAGGCGGGGCCCGGTGCGGTCCAGGGCGGCGATACGCTGCAGGTAGGCCTGGGTCAGGGTGGTGCTGTCCAGATCTCCGGCAGTCATCCGCGCCTGCAGGTCGGCGACATCGGTTTCGGCGTACGGGAACGGCACGTTGCGGCTCGCAGGTTCGGCCGCATGCGCGCTGGGCGTGGCCGGGCTGCAGCCAGCCGAAAGCAGCGCCGGCAGCGCGGCGAGCAGGCAGGTCAGCAGAGGCGGCAAGGACGGGCGCATGGGGCGGCTTGGTCGGCTCCAATCCCCAGTGTAGCCGGTGCTCAGCGGTGGCGCTTGCGCAGGTCGCGGGCGAGGACGTAGACCACGATCAGGTTGATCGCCAGGATCGTCCATGACGGCCAACCGGGATGGCGGATGATCGCGAAGATGTCGAAAGGCAGGTACAGGGCGGCGGTCAGGCAGCCGAGCCAGGACGCCCAGGCCTTGGCCCGCCACAGGCCCCAGGCTTCGACCAGGTGCAGCAGGCCGTAGCCGATCATCCCCGCCGCGGCCAGGTGGACCGCGTCGGGACTGATCATATGCAGCAGCGAGGGCAGGGTGCCATGGTCCGGATCCAGGCTGAAACGCCGGATCAGGGCCATGATGCCGTGCCGCAGCGGCTGCGGTCCGAGCACTTCCAGCCCGGTGGCGGCCAACAGCGCCAGCATCGCCTTGCTCGCTTCGAGCAGGGCGATGACGTGCAGACCCGGATGCCGGTGTGGATCCGGGTTGTAGCCGCTCTGGTTCACGGGGTGCTGGCTCAGCCGCCGCGCGAAGCCTTCTTGCGATCGCTCTCGGTCAGGAACTTCTTGCGCAGGCGGATCTCCTTCGGGGTGATCTCGACCAGCTCGTCGTCTTCGATGAAGTCCAGGGCCTGTTCCAGCGAGTACTTGATCGCCGGGGTCAGCTGGATCGCATCGTCCTTGCCCGAAGCGCGCATGTTGGTCAGCGGCTTGGTCTTGATCGCGTTGACGGTCAGGTCGTTGTCCTTGGAGTGGATGCCGACCAGCTGACCTTCATACACGTTGTCGCCTTCAGCAGCGAACAGCTTGCCGCGCTCCTGCAGCGGGCCCAGCGAGTAGGCCGGCGTGGTGCCCGGTGCATTGGCGATCATCACGCCGTTGATGCGCTTGGCAATCGCGCCCTGTTCCTTCGGACCGTAGTGGTCGAACACGTGGAACAGCAGGCCCGAACCCTGGGTCAGGGTCTTGAACTCGTTCTGGAAACCGATCAGGCCACGGGCCGGGATCTGGTACTCCAGGCGCACGCGGCCCTTGCCGTCCGATTCCATGTTCTTCAGCTGGCCCTTGCGGGTGCCCAGCTTTTCCATCACGCCGCCCTGGTGGATTTCTTCGATGTCCACCACCAGCTGCTCGATCGGCTCCATCAGCTGGCCGTCGATTTCCTTGATGATCACTTCCGGGCGCGACACGGCCAGCTCGTAGCCTTCGCGGCGCATGTTCTCGATCAGCACCGACAGGTGCAGTTCGCCACGGCCGGAGACCAGGAACTTGTCGGCGTCTTCCAGCTGCTCGACCTTCAGGGCCACGTTGTGGACCTTTTCACGGTCCAGGCGGTCCTTGATCTGGCGGCTGGTCAGGAACTTGCCACCGGACAGGTCCTTGTTGCCGGCGAACGGCGAGTTGTTGACCTGGAAGGTCATCGAGATGGTCGGCTCGTCGACGGTCAGCGCCGGCAGCGCTTCCGGGAAGTCCGGTGCGCAGATGGTGTCGGAGATGGTCAGCTCCTGGATGCCGGAGATGGCCACGATGTCGCCGGCCTCGGCCGAATCCTGCTCGATGCGCTCCAGGCCCATGAAGCCCAGCACCTGCAGCACCTTGCCGTTGCGCTTCTTGCCTTCACGGTCGATGACCGCGACCTGCATGTTCTTCTTCAGGGTGCCGCGCTGGATGCGGCCGATGCCGATCACGCCCACGAAGTTGTTGTAGTCCAGCTGGCTGATGCGCATCTGGAACGGGCCTTCCGGATCCACTTCCGGCTTCGGCGCGTGCTGCATGATCGCTTGGTACAGCGGGGTCATGTCGCCGTCGCGCACGGTGTCTTCCAGGCCGGCATAGCCGTTCAGGCCCGAGGCGTAGACGATCGGGAAGTCCAGCTGCTCGTTGGTGGCGCCGAGCTTGTCGAACAGGTCGAAGACCTGGTCGATCACCCATTCCGGACGGGCGCCCGGACGGTCGACCTTGTTGACCACGACGATCGGCTTGAAGCCCATCGCGAAGGCCTTCTGGGTCACGAAGCGGGTCTGCGGCATCGGGCCGTCCATCGCGTCGACCAGGATCAGCACGGTATCGACCATCGACAGCACGCGCTCGACCTCACCACCGAAGTCGGCGTGGCCGGGGGTGTCGACGATGTTGATCCGGTTCTTGATGCCGGTCTTCTTGTCTTCCCAGGTGATGGCGGTGTTCTTGGCCAGGATGGTGATGCCGCGTTCCTTTTCCTGGTCGTTGCTGTCCATCACGCGCTCGGCGAGGACGGTGCGCTCGGACAGGGTGCCGGACTGCTTCAGCAGCTGGTCGACCAGGGTGGTCTTGCCATGGTCGACGTGGGCGACGATGGCGATGTTGCGAAGATTTTCGATGGACATACGAAAGGGGGCCAGTCGGCGCCGGATTTGGAAAAAGAAGTCCAACATTATACGTCGAACTTGACGATTCGCGAAAAGGTGGATTTCACATCCGTCGCGGGGCCCATTCAGCTGGCCGTCCGCCGCGTCGGCCGGGGCCGCCAGCGCCCGGAGACGCGGCTTCCCGTCCACGGGCTGAAGCCGGGTTCTTCACCGATGGTCGAAGCCGCCGCCGCCACGAGGCAGGTGTAAACTAGGTGGCTAGACGCGTTCCCCTCTGCATCAAGGATCTTCATGTCCCTCATCGCCACTTTCGACACCACCCAGGGCCCGATCAAGGTCGAGCTGTTCGCCGACAAGGCGCCGCTGACCGTGGCCAACTTCGTGAACCTGGTCAAGCACGGCTTCTATGACGGCCTGATCTTCCACCGCGTGATCGCCGACTTCATGATCCAGGGCGGCTGCCCGCAGGGTCGTGGCACCGGCGGCCCGGGCTACAAGTTCGAAGACGAGAAGAACGGCGTGAAGCACGAGGTCGGCTCGCTGTCGATGGCCAACGCCGGCCCGAACACCAACGGCAGCCAGTTCTTCATCACCCACATCAAGACCGACTGGCTGGACGGCCGCCACACCGTCTTCGGCAAGGTCCTGGAAGGCCAGGCCATCGTTGATTCGGTCAAGCAGGGCGACGTGATCCATTCGATCACCCTGGAAGGCGACGTCGACGCCGTGCTGGCCGCCCAGGCCGACCGCGTCGCGGAGTGGAACAAGCACCTCGCCGCCTGATCCCCCTTCGAAACGGCCACCCATGGGTGGCCGTTTCCCTGTTCCCCGCCGCCCGCCTGGCCTGCGTGGCTCTGCCCGCGGCGTCCCATCAAACGCTTGCAAGCAAGAGGAAACCCCCATGAAAGCACCCGTTCGTGTTGCCGTGACCGGCGCCGCCGGCCAGATCGGTTATGCCCTGCTGTTCCGCATCGCCTCCGGCGAAATGCTGGGCAAGGACCAGCCGGTCATCCTGCAGCTGCTGGAACTGCCGGTGGACAAGGCCCAGGCCGCCCTGAAGGGCGTGATGATGGAGCTGGAAGACTGTGCCTTCCCGCTGCTGGCCGGCATGGTCGGCACCGATGATGCCGAAGTCGCGTTCAAGGACGCCGACATCGCCCTGCTGGTCGGCGCACGTCCGCGCGGCCCGGGCATGGAGCGCAAGGACCTGCTGCTGGAGAACGCCAAGATCTTCACCGCCCAGGGTGCAGCGCTGAACAAGGTCGCCAGCCGTGACGTGAAGGTGCTGGTGGTCGGCAACCCGGCCAACACCAACGCCTACATCGCGATGAAGTCGGCCCCGGACCTGAAGCCGGAAAACTTCACCGCCATGCTGCGCCTGGACCACAACCGCGCGCTGAGCCAGCTGTCGACCAAGCTCGGCAAGCCGGTCGGTGGCATGGAGAAGCTGGTGGTGTGGGGCAACCACAGCCCGACCATGTACCCGGACTACCGTTTCGCCACCGCCGATGGTGCGTCGATCGCCGATGCGATCAACGACCAGGAGTGGAACGCCAACACCTTCATCCCGACCGTCGGCAAGCGCGGCGCGGCGATCATCGAAGCCCGTGGCTCGTCCTCGGCTGCTTCGGCCGCCAACGCAGCGATCGACCACGTGCGTGACTGGGTGCTGGGCAGCAACGGCAAGTGGGTCACCATGGGCGTGCCGTCCGACGGTTCCTACGGCATTCCGGAAGGCGTGATCTTCGGCTTCGCGGTGACCACCGAGAATGGCAAGTACACCCTGGTCAAGGACCTGCCGATCGACGACTTCAGCCAGAAGTACATCGACAAGACCCTGGCCGAGCTGGAAGAAGAGCGCTCCGGCGTCGCCCACCTGCTGGGCTGATGCAGGCGGTACCGGCTCCGGCCGGTACGTCTTCGATCAAGGTAGGTACCGACCGTTGGTTGGTACGCAGAAAACGGGGAGGCTTCGGCTTCCCCGTTTTCATTTGGAATTCCTGGAACCGCATGATCCACCTGCACTACATCGATGACGCACTGCTGGTGGCCGAGAAGCCGGCTGGCCTGTTGTCCGTACCCGGCCGCAGCGCCGAGAACCAGGACTGCGTGGTCGCGCGCCTGCAGGCGCTGTATCCGGATGCGTTGACCGTGCACCGGCTGGACCAGGTGACCTCGGGCCTGCTGCTGCACGCGCGCGGCAAGGAGACGCAGGCCGCATTGTCGAAGCAGTTCGAGCAGCGCCAGGTTGGCAAGCGGTATGAAGCGGTGGTGCAGGGGCTGCTCGAGGGTGATTCCGGCGAAGTGGACCTGCCGTTGATCGTTGACTGGCCGAACCGGCCGAAGCAGATGGTCGATCACGAACGCGGCAAGCCGGCGTTGACCCGCTGGCGCGTACTGGCGCGTGATGTAGAAGCGCGGCGCACGCGCGTGGCGTTGGAACCGATCACCGGCCGCAGCCATCAGCTGCGGTTGCACATGGCCAGTATTGGCCATCCGATTGTTGGCGACGTGCTGTATGACGCAGCACCGGCGCACCGCGTGCATCTGCATGCACGCAACCTGCGGTTCACGCATCCGCTGACGGGCGAGGCGCTCGCGTTCGAGTCCGCGGCTCCGTTCTAGGGGGTCGGCAGGGGCTTGCAGCCCTGCACCCACAGAATCAACGTCAACGTCAAAAGCGGGCTATACGTGGGTTGGCGGGACGGTGTCGAAGTGCGGGGCCGCCGCAAGTACGTCCGTGTAGCAACTGTGTTGATGGAGGGACTTGGCCCCTCCATGAGACGGGCACGGTAGTGCCGGCCGCTGGCCGGCAGCCTTTGGTCTTGCGCCCTGGCTGGCCTTAGGCAGGGACCAGCCCGTTTTCAGCGTCGCGCACCCGG
>NZ_JCAFSU010000026.1:0-34695 GCF_059369555.1 Stenotrophomonas sp. YJH_SMC_21 | reverse complement strand
TGCAGGCCTCTTTGGCGACCTGCAGTTTGAAACGTGCGTCGTATCTGTTCATGTATCCCTCGGGGTTGGATCTGACGTCCAACTCCCGGGGGTCACTTCACCCTGGGGGCTTGGCCGCGGCATCCATGCCGCGGACACCCCTGCCCAGCCCATCCGCCCGACCCCGGACAGGTTCCGTGTGCGGCCAGCCCACGGAGAAGAAAAAGAAGATCAAGAGCAACAGCGGGTCGCTGCGCTCGTGGGTTCTGCGCGCATGAAAAAAGCGGCCAGTGGGCCGCTTTTGCTTTTGTTCTTATTTTTCTCTTGCGTTGGTGGACGCCGCAGAAATCTGTCAGAGGCTGGGGGCGGTGAGTTCGCGGGGGTGTCCGCGGCATGGATGCCGCGGCCAAGCCCCCAAGGACGGGTTCACGGCGTCCCCCGCGAACTCACCGCCCCCAGCCAAACCAAAGCTTTCCGCGATCAACCGTCCACCCACGAGGGGCTGCGCCGTTCGCCGGAACACTACTTCGCCGGCGACATCCACATGTCGATGACCGCGCTGAACACCTCCGTCCCCGCGCGGTCGCGCACACTCACCGTCACCGGCAGTGCATAGCCCTCGGCAGCGGCCACGATCGGCTGGGCCGGCAATGCCACCGCCTGCAGCGTGCCCCGTGCCTTGGCCAGGTACTGCACCTGCATCCCCTTCGGAATCCAGCGCATGCCCTTCGGCAGCGAGGCGTCGACCATCAGCCCGGCGGTCAGTTCGGCCAGGTTGCACATCGCGATCGCGTGCACCGTGCCGATGTGGTTGCGCACCCTGCGGCGGTCGGCCAGCGTGCCTTCGCAGCGGCCGTGTTCCAGGCGGGTGATGCGCGGCGCGATGCTGGCGAAGTAGGGCGCCTTGAAGCAGACCGCGCGCGAGAACAGCCAGGTGCCGGCAGGCCAGCGTTGCAGCCGGTGGTAGAGCGAGAGCAGAGGCGTGGACATGGTCGGTGTTCCGGTCGTCGGATAGAGCGACGGCGGGCCGAGGCCCGCCGTCGAAGGCAACGCGTATCGCGGGCGATCAGGCGGCCTGCGAATGCGGATCCTTGTGCTGGCGGTCGTAGTAGCTGGCCGCGCGCAGTTCGTGGGTGTCGAAGTCGTCCACGGTGATCGTATCCAGAGTCAGCGTGCGCAGCTCTTCCAGCAGGCTGCGCTCGTCCTGGGTGATCACGCCCTCGGCCACGGCTTCGTCCAGCTGGCTCTTGAAGTCCAGCGCCTCGATGCCCTTGCTCTTCAGCGCCTTCAGGAACTTGCGCTCCACCGGCTCGGCCATGATCGCCTTGCTCAGGTAGCTGTTGATGCGGCCACCCGGGTTGTTCTCGCACGGGGTCAGGAACACGCCACTGGCCAAGCGGTCGCGGGCTTCGTTCGGCGCCATCAGCAGGGCGGCGACGCGGCGGCTCAGGCGGTCGCCCGGGGCCTCGGCACGACGGCCCAGCGGGAAGATCAGCGCCCACATCAGCCAGCCGATCGGACGGATCGGGAAGTTGCGCAGGGCCGCCGACAGCGATTCCTCGATCTTGTGCACGCTGTCATGGAAGGCCCAGGCCAGCAGCGGCTGGTCGGCCTGCGGTGCGCCCTCGTCGTGGTAGCGCTTGAGCATGGCGCTGGTCATGTAGACGTGGCTCAGCACGTCGCCCAGGCGGCCGGACAGCGATTCCTTGAACTTCAGCTTGCCGCCGAGGGTCATCATCGAGATGTCGGCCATCAGCGCCAGGTTGGCCGAGTAACGGTCCAGCTTGCGGAAGTAGCGGCGGGTGTAGGCGTCACCCGGGGCGGCACCGAAGCGTGCCCCGGTCAGGCCGAACCAGAACGAGCGCACGGCATTGGAGATGCCGAAGCGGATGTGGCCGAACAGGCTGCGGTCGAAGTCCTGCAGGCCGGCACGGGTATCCGGATCCTGCGCGGCCTTCATTTCCTTCAGTACCCACGGGTGGCAGAGGATCGCACCCTGGCCGAAGATCAGCAGGCTGCGGGTCATGATGTTGGCGCCTTCCACGGTGATCGCGATCGGCGCGGCCTGCCAGCTGCGGCCGGCGAAGTTGCGCGGCCCCAGGATGATGCCCTTGCCGCCGATCACGTCCATCATGTCCGAGATCACTTCGCGGCTCATCGTGGTGCAGTGGTACTTGGCGATCGCCGACGGTACCGACGGCACGTCACCACGGTCGACTGCAGCAGCGGTGGCCTGCGACAGCGCGCTGATCTTGTACGCCTTGCCGCCGATGCGGGCCAGCGCTTCTTCCACGCCTTCGAAGCGGCCGACCGACAGACCGAACTGCTTGCGGATGCGTGCATAGGCGCCGGTCACGGCGGCACCGGCCTTGGCACCGCCGCTGGCGGTGGACGGCAGGGTGATCGAACGGCCCACGGCCAGGCACTCGTTGAGCATGTTCCAGCCCTTGCCGGCCATGGCCGCGCCACCGATCAGCTGGGTCAGCGGAATGAACACGTCCTTGCCGCGGATCGGGCCGTTCTGGAACGTCGAGTTCAGCGGGAAGTGGCGACGGCCGATTTCAACGCCGGCGGTGTCGCGCGGCAGCAGGCCCAGGGTGATGCCGATGTCGCGGGTGTCGCCGATCAGGCCATCCGGGTCGTACATGCGGAAGGCCAGGCCGATCAGCGAAGCGACCGGGGCCAGGGTGATGTAACGCTTGTCGAAGGTCAGCTTGACGCCGAGCACCTGCTCGCCGTTCCACTCGCCCCTGCAGACGATGCCGTAGTCCGGAATCGAGGTGGCGTCGGAGCCGGCGAACGGACCGGTCAGGCCGAAGCAGGGCACTTCGCGGCCATCGGCCAGGCGTGGCAGGTACTGGTCCTTCTGTTCCTGGGTGCCGTAATGCACCAGCAGTTCACCCGGGCCCAGCGAGTTGGGCACACCGACGGTGGAGCTGACCACCGAGGACACCGAGGCCAGCTTCTGGATCACCTTGTGGTGGGCCAGCGCAGAGAAGCCCAGGCCGCCATATTCCTTCGGGATGATCATGCCGAAGAACTTGTTCTTCTTGATGAAGGCCCACAGCTCCGGCGGCAGGTCAGCGTGGACGTGGGTGATTTCCCAGTCGTTGACCATCGTGCACAGCTCTTCGACCGGGCCATCGAGGAAGGCCTGTTCCTCGGCGGTCAGCTGCGGCTTGGGGTAATTGAGCAGGATGTTCCAGTCCGGATCACCGGTGAACAGTTCGCCCTCGAAGCCAACCGAGCCGGTTTCCAGCGCGATGCGCTCGGTCTGCGACAGCGGCGGCAGCACCTTGCGGAACACCTTCATCATCGGGCCGGTCAGCAGCGGCTTGCGGATGAACGGCAGCAGCAGCGGCACGGCGATGACGGCCAATACGGCGGCAGCCACGATCGTGGCGGTCTGGTTGACGTAGGGAATGAACCAGCAGGCGACCAGCAGGGCCACGCTGATCAGCGTCCAGGTAACCAGCCGCATGCGGTGGTAGGCGACGAACGCGCCTGCCAGCAGCAGGGCGAGGAAGGGAAGAACGATGCTCATGAGCGTGCTCCGGTGACGTGCTCGTTTGTGGCGGACGAAGCTGCAGCATCCGCTGCGGGCAACACGTCCAGATAGTCCAACACAGTAGCGGTAAAGGCGTCGTTGTCATCGCCGGCGACCATGTGCGTGGCCTGCGGCAGCTGTACATGACGCGCGTGCGGCGCCAACGCCAGGAATTCGGCCACGGTCTGTGGCGTGACCAGGTCGCTTCGGCCGCCGCTGACCAGCAGCAGCGGGCACTTCACCTGGCGTGCGGCCTCGGCCAGCGCATCCTGGTGCTGCTCGCTGTCGCGGGCCAGTTCGGCCACCAGGCGCGGGTCCCAGTGCCAACGCCAGCGGCCGTGGCCGTCCTCGCGCAGCAGTGCGCGCAGCGACTGCTCGGATTTGCGCGGACGGTGCGGCATGTAGGCCGAGATCACGTCGGCGGCCTGGGTGAGCGAGGCAAAGCCGTCGGGATGGGCGGTCATGAAGGCCAGGATGCGTTCAACACCGGCGGTATCCCAACGCGGGGTGATGTCCACCAGCACCATCGCCGAGAACAGGCCCGGCCAGCGCGATTCGGCCAGCAGGCCGAACAGGCCGCCCATCGAGGCTGCGACCAGCACCGGCGGGCGTGGCTGTTCCCCGGCCAGCACGATCAGGTCATCAGCGAACTGCTCGCCGTGATAGGGCAGTTCGGCAGAATTCCAGTCCGAATCGCCGTGGCCACGGGCGTCGTAGGCCAGCGTCTGCAGCCCCGCCGCAGACAGGGCCCGCGCGGTGGCGTTCCATGCGTGCCGGGTCTGGCCGAAGCCATGCGCGAACAACACGCGGCCACGGCGGCCGTGGTCGCTGGCGGTTGCGGCCAGGCGTGCGCCATGGGCGGCCTCCAGGCGAAGATCATGGAACGCAGCGGGAGTAGGGGACGTAACCATACTTGCTAGTATGGATCGCTTGCGAGGGAAGTCAATACTGCACGGTATGGTGCGCTGCGGCAGGTGCCCAGGCGGGCGTCGCGACGGTTTCGGCCGCAACCGCGTACTGCAACGAACCCCGGCGTATGGTTAAATCAGCCCATGAATCAACCTGACGCTTCCGCCGGCGAACCGCGCGCCGGCCGCAACAGCCGCCTGAGTGCCGAAGACTGGGCCCAGGCCGCTCTCGATCTGATTGCTGAACAAGGTGTGGGGGCCGTCGCGGTGGAACCGTTGGCGCGGCGCCTGGGTGTGACCAAGGGCAGTTTCTACTGGCACTTCCCCTCGCGTGATGCACTGCTGCAGGCGGCGCTGGAACGCTGGGAACTGTTCGAACAGGAACAGGTGTTCGGCAGCCTGGAGGACGTGCCGGATCCGCGCGTGCGCCTGCGCCAGCTGTTCCAGATGGTCGCGCACGAAGTGCAGCCGCACATCATCTACAGCGAACTGCTGAAGGCGCTGGACCACCCGATGGTGCGCCCGGTGATCGACCGCGTTTCGCAGCGCCGGCTCGACTATTTGGTTGCTTCGTTCCGCCAGGCCGGGCTCAGCTCCACCGATGCACGGCATCGCGCGCGCCTGGCCTATGCCGCCTACGTCGGCTTCCTGCAGCTGTCGCTGCAGCTGCAGCAACCCAAGCAGGCCCGCGAGGATTTCGAGGCCTATGTCGAGCATCTGATCGAGACGCTCATTCCCAGCTGAATGGGAGAATGGCGCCCTGCAAGTGCCGAATGCGCCTTGCAGGCGACCTCAATGCGCCAACGTATGTCGTGGTGAGGCTGGTTTCACGCGATTTGGGCATTTTCTTAACGACTCTTTAATTCCAGATCAAGTGTGGCTACTATCGGGTCACCAGCCGTTTTTTGTGCCTCCCTTTTGGGGCACGTCGGTTGGACTCAGCACACAACCCAAGATCCATGGAGAGAGAGCCCATGAAGTTGAACAGCAACAAGCTGCGCGATGCAGTGTGCGTTGCGCTGGCCGCCAGCGCCGCATCCGTTGCCGGTACCGGGGTGGCGTCTGCCCAGACCGCCACCAACCTGGACCGCATCGAAGTCACCGGTTCGCGCATCCGTACCGTCGACGTCGAAACCGCCCAGCCGGTCCTGACCCTCAACCGCGCTGACATCGAGAAGCAGGGCTTCTCGTCGGTCGCTGACATCCTGCAGAACATCAGCGCCGTGGGTACGCCGCCGATCAGCCGTGCCCAGCCGCTGTCCTCGGGCGAAGCCGTCGGCGGCACCTACATCAGCCTGCGTGACCTGGGCGCCACCCGCACCCTGGTGCTGCTCAACGGCAAGCGCCTGGGCATCACCACCGGTGGCCTGCAGGACATCTCGACCGTGCCGGTCTCGGCCATCGAGCGCATCGAAGTGCTGAAGGACGGCGCTTCGTCGATCTACGGTTCCGATGCCATCGCCGGCGTCATCAACATCATCACCCGTACCAACTTCGAAGGCGCCACCGGCAGCGTCTACTACGGCCAGTACAGTGAAGGCGACGGTGCCACCCGCACCATGGACTTCACCATGGGCGTGAAGGGTGAGCGCGGTTCGCTGACCATCGGTGCCGAGTACGCCAAGGAAGACAAGGTGCGGGCGGCCGATCGTCCGTACGGTGCGTTCCCGCGCAGCTCCAACCACCCGGACTTCGGTTGGACCACCGTCGGTGAGTTCGGCGGTTTCGTCAGCCGTCCGGCCGATGGCCTGCCGGGCGTCACCTATCCGGCCGCCAGCGCATCCAACCCGAACCGCGAAGTGCGCGTGATCCTGCGTGAGGGTGGCAACGCGAACAACAAGGCCGACTACGTCGCGCAGAACGTCAACAGCTTCTCCACCAAGGACAAGACCAACACCAACCTGCAGACCGACCTGCGTACCCCGCAGGAACGCCGTGCAGTGTTCGTCGATGGCATCTACGACCTGACCGACAACGTGCGCCTGCGCACCAACATGCTGTACAGCTTCCGCGATTCGAACCGCCAGATCGCCGGCTACCCGTACGGCGCACTGGCCTTCGGTTCGCCGATTTCGGCCAGCAGTGCGTTCAATCCGCTGGGTGCTGACATCGCCAACTGGTGGCGTCGTACTTCGGAAGTGCCGCGCAACACCCGCGCCGAGCTGACCACCTTCCGCTTCAGCGGCGGCCTGGAAGGCAGCTTCGAGTTCTCCGACCGCCTGTTCGACTGGGATGTCGGCTACCTGTACAACAACAACAAGCTGGTCCAGACCAGCATCGGCGACCTCAACCTGACCGCGCTGCGTGCGGCGGTGGGTCCGTCCTTCATCAACAGCAGCGGCGTGGCGCAGTGCGGTACCGTGGCCAACCCGATCGGGCTGAACCAGTGCGTGCCGTACAACCCGTTCCTGCACGCCGGCATCCAGAGCAACGGCGCCAACGGCGCATTGACCGGCAACACCGCCCTGCAGAACCTGCTGTTCCCGTCCGCGCACTCCACCGCCGAGACCACCACCAAGGTCATCACCGCCAACCTAGCCGGCAGCCTGTTCACCCTGCCTGCCGGCGACCTGGGCTTCGCCGTGGGTGTCGAGCACCGCAAGGAAACCGGCAGCTTCAGCCCGGACGCGCTGGTGCAGTCGGGCAACACCTCCGGCCTGGCCAACTTCCCCACCGGTGGTGGCTACAAGGTTGACGAAGTCTATGCCGAGTTCAACGTGCCGATCCTGGCCGACCTGCCGGGCGCCCGCGAGCTGAGCCTCAACGCGGCCACCCGCCATTCGGACTACGACACCTTCGGCACCACGCTGAACAGCAAGTTCGGCTTCAAGTGGAAGCCGATCGACTCGCTGCTCATCCGCGGTACCTGGGCGGAAGGCTTCCGTGCCCCGACCATCGCCGACCTGTACAGCGGCGGTTCGCAGTCGTTCGACTTCTTCACCGATCCGTGCGATTCGGTCTACGGTGCGGCGCGCACCAATCCTGCGGTGCGTGCCCGTTGCGCCGCCGCACTGCCGGCCGGCGTAAATGCAGCCAACTTCCGCCAGCAGCAGCAGGGCTTCACCCCGACCACCGCTGCATCGTCGCAGACCCCGCTGGCCTTCGTCTCCGGCTCCAACGACCAGCTGACCCCGGAAACCTCGACGTCCAAGACCCTGGGCTTCGTCTGGAGCCCGGGTTTCATCCAGAACTTCAACATGTCGCTGGACTGGTGGGAAATCCGCGTCGAGAACACCATCATCTCGGACACGGCCAACCTGATCCTCAACGACTGCTACATCAACGACATCGCGGCACGCTGCTCGGCGTTCACGCGTGACCCGGTGACCGGCATCGTCAACAACCTCAAGCGCACCGGCATCAACGCCGGTTACCGCGAGGTGGAAGGCTTCGACCTGGATGTCAGCTACCGCCTGCCGACCGATCGTTTCGGCAACTTCAGCGCGCAGTGGACCAGCACCTACACCTCGCGTGATGACCTGGTCACCACCAAGAACCCGGTCACCCACCCGAATCCCCGCACCGGCGTGGGCTGGGCGGGCGGCGCCTTCCGCGTGCGTTCGAACCTGAACCTGGGTTGGGAGATGGGTGACTTCGGCGCCAGCTGGACCGTCCGTTACTTCTCCGGCATGAAGGAATCGTGCCTGAGCGCCGTGACGTTCCCGGAAGAGTGCAACCTGCCGAACTACGCTTCGCCGAACAACCAGGGCGTGGCGGTGGGCAGCGCGACCAACCAGCGTGGCGCGACCGTGTTCAACGACGTCCAGCTGCGCTGGAACGCACCGTGGAATGCGACCGTGGCCGTGGGTGCCAACAACGTGTTCGGCCGCGTGGGCCCGACCATGTACAGCCAGCCGAGCGCGAACGTCTCCTACTACGGTGGCTTCGACATCGGTCGCTTCCTGTACATGAAGTACACCCAGCGCTTCTGATCGCGGCGTAATATGTACGTGTGACATGGCCACGCCCCGAAAGGGGCGTGGCTTTTTTCATGGGGCAGCCAGGCTTGATGGCGCAGGCCTTTGCGCAGCCGTGCTGGACCAGGCCGCGCACAGGCGCTTGCGCATCGCCGCGTGGTGGCGGCGAGGTGTCATTACGGGGATGGGCGAAGGGAGCGCGCGCGGAAACGTCGCGGTGAGGCGGCAGGGAGCTTACAGGTCCTGCTCGTAGCGCACGTACGGCACGGTGCCGTCGTCGTTGCTTTCGTTGCGTGGCGAGAACGGATTCTTGCCGCGGCTGATCACGTTCTCGGCGCCCACGGTGAGCTGGCCGGACCATGGCGTGCGCCAGGTCAGGCCGATACCCAGGCCTTCCCACTTGCCGGGCTTGCCGGGCACGTCGATGACGCGGCCGATGATGCTGCCGGTGAAATTGCCGTAGCCGGCGCCGATGCTCAGGCTCTTGCTGTCCCAGCGGTCGGCAATGGCCGGCGAGGCGTCGGCCAGCGGCACCAGGCGGGCCTTGGCGTAGGTGCCGGCGATGGACACGAAGCCTTCGCGGCCGATGTTCTTCTGCGCGAACACGGTCAGGTCATTCTGCTCGGCGCGCAGCGAAGGGGTCTTGTTCGGGCCTGCCAGCCATGCCGGCAGGGTTTCACGGCCGGTGCCGGCGGTGATGCCGAGGCGGCTGCTGCCACGGTTCAATGCGGCGGTGCCGGTGAAACGCCGGCTGTTGAGGTCGTCCTCGTCGCCGAGGCTGGCCAGCATGCAGTGGCTGGCCAGGCCGCTCATGTTGGTCCCGCTGCTGCTGCAGAGCAGGCCCAGCGAATCGCCGGAGGACAGGCCAAAGGCCGCATCCAGCGAGTTGCGGCCGAAATGCCAACGCGCCCCGGCCGCCTGTTCACCGGTCGGCTCCAGGTACAGCAGGGCCTCGACCTTGCCGCTGCCCTTGTTCCATACCGGCAGCACGGTGCGGGTGTCCTTGCTCTGCGCATGCACGCCCGTGATCGCGCCAAGGGCGATCATCATGGCCAGCGGTAGACGCAGGAAGGTACGCATCGGACCAGTTCAGACAGGGACGGACAACGGAAGTTCCCGTGGGGACGGGAACTTGATCCTAGGGTGTTTATGAATTCTTAACAAGCCTTGATCCTCCCCAGATACAAGACTGCCGTTCATTGAAGCCGTTCAGGCGCCGGTACAGCCCCCTGGGCGCCGTGGAACAGTATGCCGAACTCCGTCAATGGAAAGTGATACTCACGCCCGCAGAATTCGCAACGGACCTCGACGGCGCCGGTGTCTGCAGCCGCTGCACGGGCCTCTTCCTCACCCAGCGACTGCAGCATTGCCGCCACCCGCTCGCGGGAACAGGAGCAGGCAAAGGACAGCGGCTTTTCGCCCATCAGCGCCGGCTTCTCCTCGTGGAACAGGCGGTGCAGCAGCTGCTCGGCCGGGGTGGCCAGCAGTTCAGCCTTGCCCAGGGTCTCGAACAGGGCGCTGGCGCGCGCCCAGCCGTCCTCGTCGCCCTCGTCGCCCGGCAGCTTCTGCAGCAGCAGGCCGGCGGCACCATTGCGGTCGGCCGCCAGCAGCAGGCGGGTCGGCAGCTGCTCGGACTGGCGGAAGTAGTCCTCGAAGGCCTCGTCCAGTTCCGGCGCGGTCAGTCCGACCAGGCTCTGGTAGCGCTGGGGTTCACGCGGGTCCAGGCCGGGGTTCTCGATGGTGATGGCGAGGATCGCGTCATCGCCCAGGCTGGACAGGTCTCGCGGCGCGTCGCCGCCTTCGCTGAGCTGGGCGATGCCGCGCAGGGTGCCGGCGGCGGTGCATTCGGCGAACAGGGTGCGCAGGGCAGTGCTGCTGCGCAGCTGGATCGACAGGCGTCCATCGATCTTGGTATGGCCGGTGAACAGCGCCGAGGCCACGCAGGCCTCGCCGAGCAGTTCGGCGGCGGTATCCGGGTACTCGGCGTGGGACAGGATTTCCTGCCAGGTGGCCTGCAGGTGCACGTGGACGCCGCGGACGCCGGCGTCGGGGAGCAGGAAGCGGATCAGGGAATCGGAGTTGGCGGTCATCGGCTCACATCGCGCGTAAACGGGGGCAGTTGCCGGATAATGCGCCGACAACCAGATAGAAGAAGGATGCACCAGTAATGGGGGCAGGGGGAGAGCAGCACAAGGTGGAAGCTGTCGTAGAAGGCCCACGCCGCAGGCGCTGGCGCTGGAAACGGCTGCTGTGGCTGCCGGTGCTGCTGGCTGCTTTCAGCTGCCTGCAGGTCCTGGTGCTGCGGTTCATCGACCCGCCCGTGTCCATGGTGATGCTGTGGCGCTATGGCGAGGCGCTGGGCGAGGCCGATTGGTCCTATCGCCTGCATTACCAGTGGCGCGACCTTGACCAGATGGCGCCGAGCCTGCCGATTTCGCTGGTGGCCGCCGAGGACCAGCGTTTCCCCGACCACAACGGCTTCGACCTGCAGGCCATCGAGAAGGCCCGCGACCACAATGCCAAGGGCGGGCGACTGCGTGGCGCCAGCACGATCAGCCAGCAGGTGGCCAAGAACCTGTTCCTCTGGCAGGGCCGCAGCTGGATCCGCAAGGGGCTGGAGGTCTGGTACACCGTGCTGATCGAAGCGCTGTGGCCAAAGGAGCGCATCCTGGAGATGTACGCCAACATCGCCGAGTTCGGTGATGGCGTGTACGGAGCTCAGGCGGCGGCGCAGAAGTTCTGGGGCAAGGACGCGGCCAGGTTGAGCCCGGCCGATAGCGCGCGGTTGGCGGCGGTGCTGCCGGCACCGCGGCGCTACAACGCCGCAAAGCCAGGGCCGTACGTGCAGCGGCGCGCCGCCTGGATCCAGCGCCAGGCACGGCAGCTGGGCGGGGCCGCGTACCTTTCGGAAGAGTGAGCGCGCGCCGCCTGATCTACGGCCGGCGGCAACGTACAATCCGGGCATGACCCGCGAACGGCTCACTTTCGTCATCGCCGCCTACAACGAGGCCCTGGCACTGCCGTTGCTGCATCCGCGGTTGTGCGCGGTGCTCGACGCGCTGCCCGACATCGACGGCCACGTCCTGTACGTGGACGACGGCAGCCATGACGGGACCTGGGAGGTGATCGCCCGCCTGGCCCAATCCGACGCGCGGGTCTCCGCGCTGAAGCTGTCGCGCAATTTCGGCAAGGAAGCCGCACTGACCGCTGGCCTGGACCTGGTACGCGAAGGGGCGGCGATGATCCTGGATGCCGATGGCCAGGACCCGCCGGAGCTTGTGCCGCAGTTCGTCGCGCGCTGGCGCGAGGGCCATGACAACGTCTATGGCACGCGCCTGGCGCGCGATGGCGAGGCCTGGATCAAGCGTGCCACGGCGGCGATCTTCTACCGCGTGATGGGGCGCCTTTCGCGTACGCCGATCCCGGCCGATACCGGGGATTTCCGCCTGCTGTCACCACGCGCGCTGAGTGCGCTGCGCGAGATGCGTGAGCGCCATCGTTTCATGAAGGGGCTTTTCAGCTGGGTGGGTTTCAAGCGCGTGGCGGTGCCCTACCACCGCCACGCACGCGTGGCCGGCACCAGCAAGTTCAGCCTGTGGCGGCTGTGGAACTTCGCCCTGGAAGGCATCACCGGGTTCTCGACCGTGCCCCTGCGCGCGGCGACCTACCTGGGGCTGGCAACCGCGGCGGTGGCCTTCGTGTTCGGCATGTGGGTGATCGTCAAGGCCGCGCTGTACGGCGACCGGGTGGCGGGCTGGCCGACGATGATGGCGGTGATCCTGTTCCTGGGCGGGGTGCAGTTGATCGCGCTGGGCCTGATCGGTGAGTACCTGGGGCGCCTGTACGAAGAGTCCAAGCAGCGGCCGTTGTACCTGGTTGACGCGTGGCTAGCATCCGCCGTGGCAGACTCGGCCCTGCAACCCACCCTCGGAGGGCAGGCAGATGACCACGGTACGGCAACTGTTGGACGGCAAGTCTCCTGAAGTACATGCGGTCGCGCCGGATGCGGCGGTGATCGATGCGATCCGGTTGATGGCGGAAAAGGGCATTGGCGCGGTCCTGGTGATGGACGGGCCGCGGTTGGTCGGGATCCTTTCGGAGCGCGATTACGCGCGCAAGATCGTGTTGCGTGATCGTTCTTCGCGCGATACGGCGGTGGCCGAGATCATGACGACGCAGGTGGTGACGGTGTCGCCGGGCGAACAGGTGGAGCATTGCCTGCAGCTGGTGACCGACTACCGCATCCGCCACCTGCCGGTGGTGGAGGGCGTGCAGGTGCTGGGGGTGATTTCCATTGGCGACCTGGTGAAGTCGGTGATCGATGCGCAGCGGCGCGAGCTGGATCAGCTGCAGCAGTACATCGTCGCCGGGTGAGGGTGTCGCTGGCGGGCCTGCGGCCCGCCGGCCCGCTTTTCGAAGCTCAAAGCCAGGGCCAAAGCCAAAGCAGCGCCTTCCTGATGCGGGGGGAGGCTGAGGGCATGGGCGTGTCCTGCCTGGGTCACCCGTCCCCCTCAAACCACGATCAATCCAGGCGCCACGAACGAACGCTCCTACTTCGCATACTGCCCACCGCAGTTGGCATCCTTGCCCGGCCCCAGTTCAATCGTAGCCAGCAGCGCTGCCGGCGGGGCAATGCTGCCCAGCGCCAGGGCCACGGCGCCGCGAATACCCAACGCCTTGAAGTCAGGGCGGAACGACGGGTCCTTGAACGTGCCGCTGATATGCAACGGTGACCGCAGTACCAGGATGCTCTTGTCCTTCGGGCGCGGTTTCAGCAGCAGGTCCAGGGTCTCGTCGCGCAGGCTGACCGTGCCTTCGCCGATGAGGATGGTATCGGTGGTGTCCACCGCCAGTGCCTGGCTGGTCATCAGACCGTCCTGCACACCGAAGTCGGCGAAGGCGCAGCGCAGCGGAATCTGCTTGTCACCGGTCACCAGGAACTTCAGTGATTCGGTGATATCCAGCCCGGCCAGTTCCATCACCAGGTTGCCGACATGGCCACGGCCCATCGCCAGCCCGACCTTGCCGCTGCTGCTGCCGAGCATGGCGGCGATCGAGTTGCCGCGCCCGCTCAGGTCCACTTCGCCGCCGATGCCGCCCTTGGCCTGCTCGGCCAGCTTCGCATCCGGGAAAAGCTGGCCCAGCTGCACGCCGCGTACGCTGGCCCTCAACGCAGTGCGAATCTGCGCCTGGCGTGCATCCATGCGGATCGTGCTGCGGATATCGCCGCCGGCCACGCCGAAGTTCAGCGGGTCCAGCCGCAGCACGCCGTCATCCAGCAGCAGGTGCGCGTCCATGTCGTCCAGTGGCAACGAGGGCGCGTTGATGCGGTGGGCCTTCCAGCGCACGTCGGCATCCATCGCACGCAGTTTGCCCAGATTGTAGGGCGTGTCGGGCAATACCCGGCGGCTGGCGGCGACACGGGCGGCCTGTGCCTTTTGTTCCGCATTCGCGGTTTCGCCGCCGCCGGTCTTCGGTGGCGCTCCCACGAAGCCGGCCAGGTCATCGAAGTCCAGGCGCCTGGATTCCAGTGTCGCGGTCAGCCGTGGACGGTCGCGTCCCACCTCGAACTGCAGGTTGCCAGCGAGGTCGCTGTCACCGACCTTGCCGGTGAAGCTGTCGTAGCGCCAGACGTTGTGGTCGCGCTTCAGCCGTCCGTCCAAGGCGTAGGGCGGTGAGGGCGGGATGGCAATGCCGAGCAGCGGGTACAGGTCTGACAGGTCCTGCCCGCTGAGTGCGAACTGCAGGTCGAACACCCGCAGCTGGAACGGATTGGTCAGCGTGCCACTGGCCACCGCGTGGGTAGCGCCGGCGCGACCGTCGAGGTGGATGCGGAACGGGTGGTCGCTGTCGGTCAGTTCCAGCGGTGATTCGGTTCCACCGCGCAGGGTGAACGGGTTGCCCTGCCAGTGGCCTTTGCCCTGCACCAGCAGCGGCGGCGAGGCATCGGCCTGTTTCGGCTGACCGCTGCGCACGCCCACGCGGATGTCGGTGCGGCCCAGTGCATCGATGAACTGCAGCCGACCATCGTCGATGCGCAGGCGTTTGAGCTGCGGGCTTGTGCCGCCGGCGCTCTCACCGAGGAAGTCCCAGTTGCCCGGCTCGCCCTTGCGCGGGGCGGTTTCCAGCAGCACGTCCGGCCGGGTCAGGCGCACCTCGGGCAGCTGCACGCTGCCGCGCAGCAGGGGCCAGACCCGCACGTCGATCTCGACGCGGTCTGCGCTGGCCATCTCAGGTTGTTTCGCCCAGCTGGCATTGGCGAAGGTGATCGCATCGGCGCGGATCGTGCTGGTGCGGCCGAGGTCGACATCAAGGTTCCCGATGTGCAGCACTCGGCCGGTGCGTGCCTGCACCGCGCGCTCCACCGGTCCCTTGAACCAGTTCCAGTCCCACAACGCGAGCAGTACCAGGATCGCCGCCAGCAGGAAAACCAGGATCGTGAGCCAGCGCCGGCCTCGTGGGCCGGGGCGGCGGAGGCGCCAGCGGGGCGTGCGCCTTGCGGCAGGGGAGGCGGCAGCATTCACGCTGCCATGGTTGCCCTCTGTTCGTGGACAGGGCGCGAAGCGACCATGTGCATGGCGTGCACACGCCGCCCTCGAGCGGCCGTTTACAGCACCTGCATGGTGACCGCGACGAAGTGGCAGACGCTGCCGCCGATCACGAACAGGTGCCAGATGGCATGCGAGTACGGGATCGATTCACGGTGGTAGAAGTAGGTCCCCAGCGTATACGACAGGCCGCCGGCGAACAGCCAGGTGAGGGTGCCGCCATCGATCGAGGCCCACATCGGCTTGATCGCCACGACCACCAGCCAGCCCATGGCGATGTAGATCACCGTTGAGAGCACCTTGAAACGGCCGGTGTAGAACAGCTTGAACACCACGCCGCCCAGCGCCAGCGCCCAGATCGCGGTGAACAGGCCCCAGCCCCACGGACCGCGCAGGCCGATCAGCGTGAACGGGGTATAGGTGCCCGCGATCAGCACATAGATCGCGCAGTGGTCGAACACCTTCAACCGGCCCTTGGCGACCGGATGCTGGATGGCGTGGTACAGCGTGGAGGCGGTGTACAGCAGCAACAGCGCGATACCGAACACGATCGCGCTGGCCAGCTGCCAGCCGTCGCCGTAGATCGCAGCCAGGGTGATCAACACCGCGCTGGCGGCCAGGGCGAATACCGCGCCCAGGCCATGGGTCAGGGCGCTGGCGATTTCTTCACGGATCGAAGCAATGGACGTCGTGGACATGGCGTAGGCATTGTTCGCGGGGAGGGGGACCCGCACCCCCTTATCATCGCCGCGATGGGCGATGCGTGCACGCCTGTCACCGTATGGTGGGTGAATGCCTGCCTTGCGTTGGCTGGGGTCAGAGCCCTTTCCTGCCGGAAAGGGATCCGACCCCGTGGCATCAGCCTACCGAAACGGTATGGGCCGCTTCGCGGGTGGCCGAGAAACGCACGTCCGGCGAGCGTTCCTGCGCCAGCTGCAGGTTGACCCGGGTCGGTGCCAGGTAGACCAGGTGGCCGGCTGCATCCAGTGCCAGGTTCAGCGCATTCTTCTCGCGGAACTCTTCCAGCTTCTTCTCGTTGCTGCAGTGGACCCAACGCGCGGTGGTCACGCTGACCGGCTCGAAGGTGGCTTCCACGCCATACTCGTCCTTCAGGCGATAGGCCGCCACGTCGAACTGCAGCACACCCACCGCACCCAGGATCAGGTCGTTGCTGGTGAGAGGGCGGAAGAACTGGGTCGCGCCTTCTTCGGACAGCTGGGCCAGTCCCTTCTGCAGCTGCTTGAGCTTGAGCGGATCGCGCAGGCGCGCGCGGCGGAACAGTTCCGGGGCGAAGTTGGGGATGCCGGTGAAGGTGACCGCTTCGCCTTCGGTGAAGGTATCGCCGATGGAAATGGTGCCGTGGTTGTGGATGCCGATCACGTCGCCCGGCCACGCCTCGGCCGCGATCTCGCGGTCGCTGGCCATGAAGGTCAATGCGTTGGCCAGCTTCATTTCCTTGCCGGTGCGCACGTGGAAGGTCTTCATGCCGGCGCTGAAACGGCCGGAGCAGACGCGCATGAAGGCCACGCGGTCACGGTGCTGCGGATCCATGTTGGCCTGGATCTTGAACACGAAACCGGTCAGCTTGTTTTCTTCCGGGGCGATCTCGCGGCCGGTCGTGGAGCGTGCCTGCGGCGACGGCGCATGCTCGACGAAGAAGTCCAGCAGCGGCTGCACGCCGAAGTTGTTCACGCCCGAGCCGAAGAACACCGGGGTCTGCTTGCCGGCGCGGTAGGCCTCCAGGTCGAACGGGTGGCTGGCACCCTGCACCAGTTCCAGTTCGTCGCGCAGGTCGGCCAGCATCTGTGCACCGATCTTCTCGGCCAGGCCGGGGGCGTCGATGGACGGGAAGATGGTCGAGTCCTGGCGGGTGAAGTTGCGGCCCGGCTCGTACAGGTGCACTTCGCCGGTCAGCAGGTGGACCACGCCCTTCAGGCGCTGGCCCATGCCGATCGGCCAGGTCACCGGCGCGCACTGGATGCCCAGCACGGTTTCCACTTCATCCAGCAGCTCGATCGGGTCCTTGCCCTCGCGGTCGAGCTTGTTGATGAAGGTCATGATCGGGGTATCGCGCAGGCGGCACACTTCCATCAGCTTGATGGTGCGCTCTTCCACGCCCTTGGCCACGTCGATCACCATCAGCGCCGAGTCCACCGCAGTCAGCACGCGGTAGGTGTCCTCGCCGAAGTCGGCGTGGCCGGGGGTGTCGAGCAGGTTGACGATCTTGTCTTCGTACGGGAACTGCATCACCGAAGAGGTGACGGAGATGCCGCGTTCCTTTTCCAACGCCATCCAGTCGGAGGTGGCGTGGCGGGCGGCCTTGCGGCCCTTGACCGAACCGGCCATCTGGATCGCGCCTCCGAACAGCAGCAGCTTTTCGGTCAGCGTGGTCTTGCCGGCGTCAGGGTGGGAAATGATGGCGAAGGTGCGGCGACGCGACGCTTCGTTGGCGACTTCGGACATGGCAGTGGCGCCCGCCCGGGGCGCTTTTCAAAGAGATAAGCGCCCGATTATACCGACCGGGGCCGTTCAGCGCCCGATGCCGCCCTCGGCCTCGCCCTGGCGGGCGAACTGCAGCTGGCCCTGCTCGGCGAAGATGCGTGCCGGCACCGAACGCAGGCCCATGCCGCGGTTGACCTGTACCACGAAGTGCAGGTGCGGTGCGCTGCTGAAGCCGCTGTTGCCGGACAGGCCGATGGGCTGCCCGGCGCCCACCGCCTGGCCGCGACGCACGCGCATGCCGCCGGCCTGCAGGTGGCCGTACAGGGCCATGCTGCCGTCGCTGTGCAGCACGCGGATGAAGTTGGCGCGGGCACCATCATGTTCGCGGTCCTGGCCGTTGCCTCGGAAGCCATCCTGGATCTGCATCACCGTGCCCTCGCGCGCGGCCAGCACCAGTGTGCCCTCCGGCAGTGCGAAGTCGACCGCGTCGCGGTTTTCCTCGTCGTCGTGGCTGAACCGGCCCTGCGGCGCCTGGTCCACGCGCGGGCGTGCATCATCGAAGGGCAGGCGGTAGGCCACATCCTCGGCTTGTGCGGCGGGGTTGCCTGGTACCGACTGCAGGCGCAGGTCCAGCATCCGGCCGTTGACCGGCGCGGGGAGGTGGCCGACGACCAGGCTGCTGTCGCCCTGTATCAGTGACTGCACCGGCAAGCCGTCGACCGGGTGTCCAGGGGCGGCGCGCAGTTCGATCTGCAACGGCCCGGCCAGGGTGTTGTCGATCCGGGCCTGCCACTGTTCGCCGATCGACTGCAGGCGCAGCTGGGCCATCGGAAGGGGGGCCTTTGCGTCGGCGCTGGCGGGGGCAGGCGCCTTCGGCAGCATCCCCCAGCCCTGGCGCCAGTCGCTGGCGCCGGCAGAGGCGCTGGCCAGCAGCGGCAGGAGCAGGCAGGTCAAGGGCAGGCGTGGCATCAGCGGATTCAGGAAAACGGACCGTCCGGACTGTACCCGATCCTGAACGGAGCGACCGCGACGCCTCTCGCATACCTGTCGCGAAAATATTCATCGCTTTATCCGCATGAAGGGATTGACAGCACCCGGAAGCGCTGGCATCGTGGCCTCACCATCGAGACCGGCAGAGGGACAGGCCCTTTGAAGCCGGGGCAGCCCGCGGATGCGAAAGCGTTCGCGTAGGTGCCAAATCCTGCGGGGACCGTGGCGTCCACCGAAAGATGGTTCGATCCATGCACCGCACGTGCATCTCGAACGCGAGCCCCGCGAAGGCTCGATGGCCGATTCCCCAACCGGATCCCGCCATGAGCTTCGCTGCCAGTACCGCCGTTCGCCCCGAACCCTTTGTCCCCGTCAGCGTGCCGGTCGAAGACCGCGTGCATGCCGAGCGCGGTGAGTTCGCCGCGGTGCTGTCGATGCGTCACGCTGGCCCCAGCCCGGTGCGCCTGCGCTATGAGTGGGTCGGCCCGGCCAATGCGCCGGTGGTGGTGCTGGCCGGCGGCATTTCCGCCCATCGCCATGTGGCGTCCAACGCACAGTTCAGCGAGAAGGGCTGGGCCGAAGACCTGGTCGGCAGTGGTCGCACGCTGGATCCGCAGCAGTTGCGCGTACTGGCGTTCGACTTCATCGGGGCCGACGGCGCGTTGGACGTGCCGATCGATACCGCTGACCAGGCCGATGCGCTGGCACTGCTGCTGGATCATCTGGGTATCCGCACGCTGAAGGCCTTCGTCGGCTACTCGTATGGCGCGCTGGTCGGCCAGCAGTTCGCGATCCGTCATCGAGCCCGGGTGCGCCAGCTGGTGCTGGCCAGCGGCGCGCATCGTCCGCACCCGTATGCCGCGGCCTGGCGCGCACTGCAGCGCCGCGCCGTCGCCCTCGGCCAACTGCAGTGCGGCGAAGACCACGGCCTGGCGCTGGCCCGGCAGTTCGCCATGCTCAGCTACCGCACCCCGGAAGAGTTCGGCGAGCGCTTCGACGCCGCGCCGGAAGTGATCAACGGCCGCGTGCGGGTCGCCGCCGAGGACTATCTCGACGCCGCCGGCGCGCAGTACGTCGCGCGCACGCCGGTGACCGCCTACCTGCGCCTGTCCGAATCGATCGACCTGCACCGCGTGGACCCCGCGGCCATCCTGCCGCCGACCGTGGTGGTCGCGGTGGAGGGTGACCGCCTGGTGCCGCTGGCCGACCTGGTCGGCCTGGTCGAGGGGCTGGGGCCGCGCGGAAGCCTGCGCGTGCTGCGCTCGCCCTATGGCCACGACGCCTTCCTCAAAGAAACCGATCGCATCGACGCGATCCTCGCCACCGCCTTCCGCACCTCTGGAGAGTCCGCATGAGCCTGCACGCCAACGAGCCGTCCTGTAGCCGCACCACTGCCGCCGTCCGTGCCGGCATCGATCGGGACACCGCGCATGGCGCGGTCACGCCGCCGATCGTGCTGTCGTCGAACTTCAGTTTTGAAGGCTTCGGCAACAAGCGCCAGTACGACTACACGCGCAGTGGCAACCCAACCCGCGACCTGTTGGGTGAAGCGCTGGCCGAGCTGGAAGGCGGTGCGGGCGGCGTGATCACCGCCACCGGCATGGGCGCGATCAACCTGGTGCTGAACGCGCTGCTTCAGCCGGGCGATACCCTGGTCGTGCCGCACGACGCGTACGGTGGCAGCTGGCGGCTGTTCAATGCGCTGGCGAAGAAGGGCCATTTCGAACTGGTCACCGCCGACCTGACCGATCCGCGCGCGCTGTCGCAGGCGCTGGCCACCCAGCCGAAGCTGGTGCTGGTGGAAACGCCGTCCAATCCGCTGCTGCGCATCACCGACCTGCGCTTCGTCATCGATGCCGCGCACAAGGCAGGTGCTCTGGTTGTGGTCGACAACACCTTCCTGTCGCCGGCCCTGCAGCAACCACTGTCGTTCGGTGCGGATCTGGTGCTGCATTCCACCACCAAGTACATCAACGGCCACAGCGACGTGGTGGGTGGTGCGGTCGTCGCGCGCGATCCGGCACTGCATGAGCAGCTGGTGTGGTGGGGCAACGCGCTGGGCCTGACGGGTTCGCCGTTCGATGCCTTCCTGACCCTGCGCGGCCTGCGCACGCTGGACGCGCGCCTGCGCGTGCATCAGGAGAACACCACGTCGATCGTTGCGCTGCTGGACCAGCATCCGGCGGTCGGCCGCGTCTATTATCCGGGTCTGGCCGATCACCCGGGCCACTCCATCGCTGCTCGCCAGCAGAGTGGCTTTGGCGCGATGCTGTCGTTCGAACTGGCGCACTGCGCGGGTGATGATCCGTACGCGGCGGTGCGCGCGTTCGTCGATGGCCTGCGCTGTTTCACCCTGGCCGAATCGCTGGGCGGCGTCGAAAGCCTGATCGCGCACCCCGCCACCATGACCCATGCGGCGATGACCGCCGAAGCGCGTGCTGCGGCCGGCATCAGCGAAGGCCTGCTGCGCCTGTCGGTTGGTATCGAGGCCGAGCTTGACCTGTTGGCCGATCTCGGCGCCGCGCTGCAGCGTGCCGAAGCGGTGATTGATGCGGCTGCGCGCCGCAAACAGGTGGTGGATGCATGAGCGCGCTCGCCGCAGAAATTCCTGCTCTGGGCGTGGGACGCCTGGCGCTGCTGGGCACCGGCACGGTCGGCTCGGCCTTCGTACAGCGTTACCAGGCATTGCGGGCGCGTGGGCTGGAACTGCCCAGCGTGCAGTGGCTGGCCAATTCACGCACTGCGCTGGAGATCGATCGTGACCTGGCCTTGCCGCTGGAACTGGCACGGCGTGCACCGCGCGATGGCCAGAGTTCGCCACCGTGGGCGAGTGCGGAAGGACTGGAGCGTGGCGACGTGGTGGTCGACGCCACCGCCAGCGAAGACGTGGCCGCGCGCCACGTGCAGTGGCTGGCGCGGGGCGTGCATGTGGTGACCGCCAACAAGCTGGGGCGTGGTGCGCAGCTGGCCCGCGCGCAGGCCATTGCGGAAAGCTGTGCCGACAGTGGCGCACGCTATGGCGACAGCGCGACGGTGGGCGCGGGCCTGCCGCTGTTGAGCAGCCTGCGTGCACTGGTGGCCGGTGGCGATCACATCCATGCCATCGAAGGCGTGCTGTCCGGTTCGCTGGCGTGGCTGTTCCATCGCTATGACGGCCAGTCGCCGTTCTCGGCGGCGGTGCGCGAGGCGCTGGCTGCCGGCTACACCGAGCCCGATCCGCGCCTGGACCTTTCCGGTGAAGACGTGCGTCGCAAGCTGCTGATCCTCGCTCGCAGCAGCGGGTTGGCGCTGGATGCGTCGCAGGTAGAGGTGGATTCACTGGTGCCTGAAGCGCTGGCAGCGCTGCCGCTGGAGGATGCGGTGGCGGCGCTCGAGCAGCTGGATGCGCCGTTGCAGGCGCGCTGGCAGCAGGCGCATGACAATGGCCGCGTGCTGCGTTTCGTTGGCCGTGTTGATGGCGAGGGTGCGCAGGTGGGCCTGCGTGAGTTGCCTGCCGATCACCCGTTGGCGCAGGGCGCGGGCACCGACAATCGGGTGGCCATCCACAGCGATCGCTATCACCGCCAGCCGTTGTTGATCCAGGGCCCGGGCGCGGGCGCGGAAGTCACCGCCGCCGCGCTGCTGGATGACGTGTTGCGGATCGTCGGCTGATCGCACTGCTTCTGTAGAGCCGAGCCCATGCTCGGCTGCTACTGGCGAGATCCCTCTTGCTGGATAAGCCGAGCATGGCTCGACTCTACAGGGGAGGGCTGCCGTTCAATGCGCCTTCAATGCCTTCAGCAACGCCGCGTTGAACTGCTTCGGGTCCTGCACCTGCGGCGAATGGCCCAGTTCGGCGAACTCGATCAGCGTCGCGCCGGGAATCGCCGCGGCTGCCGCCTTCCCGAGCACCGGATAGTTGCCCAGCGTCGCCTTCACCGCTGGTGGCGCCAAGTCGCGACCGATCGCGGTGCGGTCCTTCTGGCCGATGAACAGCGTGGTCGGCACCTGAACATTCTTGAGTTCGTAGACCACCGGCTGGTTGAACACCATGTCCGAGGCCAGTGCCTGGCTCCATGCAACGGCCTGCTTGCCGGGCCCTTCGTACATGCCCGACTGCATCCGTGCCCACGGTTCATACGCCGGCTTCCATTTTCCGTCGTAGTACACGTCCAGCTGGTAGCGGCGGATGCTGTCATAGCTGATGTTCATTTCGCCGGCGAACCACGCGTCCACGCTGCGCCAGGGAACACCCAGCGCCTTCCAGTCTTCCAGCCCGATCGGGTTGACCAGTGACAGGCTGCGCAGGTCCTGCGGGAACATCAGCGCATAGCGCACCGCCAGCATGCCGCCCATCGAATGACCGACCAGGTGCACCGGGACATCACCCAGTTGCAGCTGTTGCAGCAGGGCATGGGTGTTGGCGGCCAGCTGCGCGAACGAATACTGGTAACGCTCGGGCTTGCTGGATTTGCAGAAGCCCACCTGGTCCGGGGCGATCACCCGATAGCCGGCGGCAACCAGTGGCTTGATCGATTCCTTCCAGGTGGCGGCACAGAAGTTCTTGCCGTGCAGCAGCACCACCACGCCGATGGGTGCCTTCTTCGGCGCTATGTCGAGGTAGGCCATTTCCAGCGGCTGCCGCTGCGATTCCAGCGCGAAGGTCTTCACCGGATAGCCGTAGTCGAAACCCTCCAGCCGCGGCCCGTAAGTGGGCGCGGCCAGCGCAGGCAGTGGAAGGCAGGCAAGCAGGGCGGCAGCGATCACGCGCATGGGGCAGTCCGGGGCGAGGGAGCCCCGAGCCTAACCGGAACGCAGTGACGGTGTCGTCCGACCGGGCAAGGGCGACGAGGTAGAGTCGACTGGGTAGAGTCGACGGTTAGTCGACTACCTTCCCCACAACGAGCGAAAATCCCGCGCCGCGCGCGATAGTCGACCAACGGTCGACTCTACCTGTGGCCCGGCGCCATCGCGCCGGGACCGGTCGACCTCAACACTCGATGACGTTCACCGCCAGGCCACCGCGGCTGGTTTCCTTGTACTTGTCCTGCATGTCGCGGCCGGTATCGCGCATGGTCTTGATCACCTTGTCCAGCGACACTTTGTGCTTGCCGTCGCCACGCATCGCCATACGCGAGGCGTTGATCGCCTTCACCGCGCCCATCGCATTGCGCTCGATGCAGGGGATCTGCACCAGCCCGCCGATCGGATCACAGGTCAGGCCGAGGTTGTGTTCCATGCCGATTTCCGCGGCATTCTCGATCTGGCTCGGGTTGCCACCCAGCGCTGCGACCAGGCCACCGGCCGCCATCGAGCAGGCCACGCCCACTTCGCCCTGGCAGCCCACTTCGGCGCCGGAGATCGAGGCGTTTTCCTTGTACAGGATGCCGATCGCTGCCGAGGTCAGCAGGAAGTCGAATACGCGCTGTTCGTTGGCGCCGGGGCAGAAACGGTCGAAGTAATGCAGCACCGCCGGCAGCACGCCGGCAGCGCCGTTGGTCGGCGCAGTCACCACACGACCACCGGCGGCGTTCTCTTCGTTCACCGCCAGCGCGTACAGGTTGACCCAGTCCAGCGTGGTCAGCGGATCGCGCATCGCTGCTTCCGGCTTCGACGACAGCTCGCGGTACAGCGCCGGTGCACGACGGCCGACCTTCAGGCCACCCGGCAGCACGCCTTCCTCGCGGATGCCGCGCGCCACGCACGACTGCATCGCACTCCAGATCTCGCGCAGGTTGGCGCGGATCTCGTCTTCGCTGCGCCAGCACTTCTCGTTCTCGAACATCAGCTGGGCAATGCTCAGGCCGCTGCGCGCGGTCTGCGCCAGCAGCTCGTCGCCGCTCTTGAACGGGTAGGGTAGCGGGGTTTCGTCGGGCACGATGCGGTCATCGGCCGCGTCGTCCTGGTTGACCACGAAGCCGCCACCGACCGAGTAATAGTCGCGGGTGGCGATCACCTCGTCCTCGGCGTTGTACGCGGTGAAACGCATGCCGTTGGTGTGGTACGGCAGCTTCTGGCGCTTGTTCATGCCGAGGTCGCGCTTCTCGTCGAAGGCGATCTCGTGCTGGCCCATCAGCTGGATGCGCTTGCTGCTGCGGATACGCTCCAGGGTGGCCGGGATGATGTCCGGGTCGATCAGGTTCGGCCGCTGGCCTTCCAGGCCCAGCAGGATCGCCTTGTCGGTGCCATGGCCGCGGCCGGTCAGCGCCAGCGAGCCATAGACATCGGCGCGGATGCGCGCGACTTCGTTCAGGCGACCCGGGTCAAGCAGCCAGCGATGGATGAATCGCTCGGCGGCCTTCATCGGCCCGACGGTGTGCGAGGAGCTCGGGCCAATGCCGATCTTGAAAACGTCGAACGTGCTGACAGCCATGGTTGCCGTACTGCGGGTACCGGAGGAGACCGCTATTCTAGCGGTTCATGCCGCACTTCCATGGCTGCGGCGCAGCATTTCGGCAAAGGGAGCAAACCGGTGTTGACCCTGTTCCAGCGCGATGACTGCCACCTGTGCGACATGGCCCTGGCCGAGCTGGCCAAGGCGCGGGCACCGGAGTTCGAATCGGTGTTCCTGGATGACCAGCCTGCGCTGGAAGCGCGCTACGGCGCGCGGGTGCCGGTGCTGCGCGACGAGCGCGGCGACCGTGAGCTGGACTGGCCGTTCGACGCGGCCACGGTCCAGGCCTGGCTGGCCGTCGATCGGTAGTGCCGGCCGTTGGCCGGCAACCCCGCGATGCCCGGTGATGCCGGCCAGCGGCCGGCACTACCAGAGGCGGTTTATTTCGCGTCGAACTTCACGATCGTGCTGATCGCGGTTTCGTCCGGGATGGTCTTGGTGTCGGCCCAGTCGCCGCCGCCGACGCCGAAGTCCAGGCGCTTGACCGTGGCCTTGCCGGTCAGCACCGGCTGGGTGCCCGGCTTCCAGGTGAAGGTGAGGGTGACCGGCTTGCTGACGCCTCGCAGCTCCAGTGTGCCATCGGCGGCGAACTGGTCATTGCCCACCGCGCGGAAGCCCTTGGCGGTGTAGCGTGCGGTGGCGAACTTGCCAACATTGAAGAAGTCGGCGGTCTGCAGGGTCGAGTCACGGTCGCTGTTGCCGCTCTTGGCGCCGGCCAGCGGGATCACCACGTCCAGCGAACCGGCCGCAGGATTGGCCGGGTCGAAACTGAGCTTGGTGGCAAAGCCCGGGAAGCTGCCGGTAAACACTTCGCCGTCGTACTTGGTGGCGAACACCAGGATCGAGCCGGCGCCGGGCGCCTGTGCGTAGTCGGCGGCGAACACCGGGGTGGTGGCCAGCATGCCGGCCAGGGCGGCGGCCACGGCGGCCGGAGTGGTCAGTTTCAGGTTCATCGGTCAGTCCTTCTGAGGGGAGGCGAGCCAGCCGCGCGGCAACATGCGGGACAAGGTCGCATCGCGCTGGAACAGGTGGTGGTAGAAGGCAGCGCCGGCATGGGCCAGCACCACCGCGATCAACAGCCAGAAGCCGTACTCGTGGATGGCATGCGATACCGCGACCACCTGCGGGTCGGGACCGCTCAGCTTGGGCACGTCGACCAGGCCGAACCAGCGGAACGGGCGCAGGCCGCTGGCCGAGTCGTACAGCCAGCCCGACAGCGGGATGGCGAACATCAGCACATACAGCAGCACGTGGGTGGCACTGGCGATGCGTTCCTGCCAGCTGGGCACGCCCGGCACCGGCTTGGGGGCACCGGCATACAGGCGCCAGCCGAGGCGGAAGAGCACGAGCGCCAGCACGGTGATGCCGATCGACTTGTGCGCGGTATAGACCCAGAAATACTTGGGGGTCTTGGGCAGTTCGCCCATGGTCAGGCCGACCACGCCCAGGGCGAGGATCAGCAATGCGATCAACCAATGCAGGATCTGGCTGACACTCCCCCAGGCGGCGGGGGTGTTCTTGGCGGTCATGAAGGGTCCTCTAGGGGGCCGTCTTGGGGTCGGAGTGTGGAACGGGAGCGGGAGTTCCCGGGGCGTCGCTGCGGTCGAGGGTGGCTTCAGCCTCGATCCTCAGCTGTACTGCATCACCGATGACGCCCGGCCAGGCGGTGATGCCGAACGCGCGCCGGCTCAGCGTGGTGCTGGCGGAAAAACCGGCGGTGCGTCGGAACGGGGGGAGGGGGTAGCGCTTGATGGCGTTGAGGGTCACGTCCAGCGTGATCTCCTGGCTGACCCCGCGCAGGGTCAGGGTGCCGATCACGCGGGCGCGCCTGGCATCGATCGGTTCGACCCGGCTGGAGACGAAATGTGCCTTCGGGAAACGCTCGCCATCCAGAAGGCTGCGGGCCAGCGTGGCCTGGTTCCATTTGGCATCGCCAAGGTCCAATCGCGACACGGGGACCTCGACATCCAGTGTGGCCTCGCGCCAGTTGTCGGGATCGAACTGCAGCCGGCCCTCACTGCCGGAGACCGTGCCCATCGCCTGCGAGTAGCCCGCGTGGTCGATGCTGAACAGCACACGCGTGTGCACCGGATCGAGGCGATAGGTATCTGCATCCGCCCAGGCGGGAGCGGTGGCGAGCAGCATCGGCAGCAGGGCCAGGCAGGGACGCATCGATGGCGGGCTCCGGAAGGGGGACGCTGTGATCATACGCACAGGCCCCTGCCAAGGATGCGTGCATGGCTGCAACAGTTCGTGGTGGTCCTGCCCCGGCAACAGGCTGTTGCAGCCATGACCCCGGCCCTGTGTGACAATCGGGACAGGACAGGGGGTTCAGGATGACGAGCAGCTGGCGCCTGTGGTGCCTGGGCATCGCGGCAACGGGGCTGCTGCTGTTGGCGTCTGCCACGGCGGCTGCAGCCCTGGACATGGCAGAAACACCACGCCTGCGGCGCTTCGGTGCCGCCGAAGGCATGCCTTCGCGCATGGTGCTGGCGCTGGCCGAGGACCGCCAGGGCCATGTCTGGGCCGCAACCGATGGCGGTCTGGTGCGCTACGACGGCAGCTCGCTGCGGGTCTGGGAACATGACCCGGAACAGCCCGGTTCGTTGCCCGGCAACGAGATCGAGACCCTGCTGGTCGATCCGCTGGACCGTGTGTGGGTGGGCATCAATGGCAAGGGCGTGGCCCGCCTGGATGCCGACCGCGAGCGGTTCAAGACCTTCGATGCGGTCAATGGTCCGTGCCTGGGCCAGTTCTGGACGCTGGCCTACGCCGGGGATGCGTTGTGGATCGGTACCAGCAGCCAGGGTATCTGCCGGTTCGGGGAGGACGGCAGCCTGCGCTTCTTCAAGCACGACCCGGCCCGTGCCGACGGCCTGCCCAGCAACACCATCTACAGCAGCCTGGTCGATGCGCGGGGGCGCCTGTGGATCGGTACCGAGGCCGGCGTCGCACGCTGGAATGGCCGTGACTTCGAGCCCGTGGCACCGCACGCGCTGGGCGCATTGAGCGTGCTGCGGATGAGCCGCGATCCGGATGGCTCGATCTGGGTCGGCAGCCAGAACGATGGCCTGTACCGCATCGATGCGCAGGACCGGGTCAGTCGTCCGCGCTGGAGCGACAGCGCCGGCCTGCGCTCGGCGCTGGTGCTGGCCGATCGCCAGGGCGGCTACTGGGCGGGCACGTCCGATGGCCTGCTGCGTGGCGACGCGAGTGCGCTATGGCGGCTCGACGGCGACCGCGGCAGTGGTTTCCTCACTGCACAGAGCGGTGTGCTCGATCTGCTGCAGGACCATGAGGGCGGATTGTGGGTCGCCCTGCTGACCCAGGGACTGGCCTACCTCCCGCCGGATTGGCGCCGCTTCTCGATCTGGAACCAGCTCGATGGCAAGCCGCTGGACAGCCAGTACCTGCTGGGTGCGGCCAGTGATGGCCAGAACTACTACGTGGGTTCGGCGCACGGCGTGTATCAGTTGGACGCGCATGGCACGTTGCGCCTGCTGGCCAGCGACCGCGAGATCGGCAGCGGTGCGGTGTGGTCGGTACTGCCGCGGTCGGACGGGCGCCTGTGGCTGGGGCGTGCCGGCCGCATCAGCGTGTATGACCCGGCCACCCGCGCGCTGCACGACTGGCACATCGGTGGAGGCGCCGATCTGCGCCAGCGCATCGACCTGATGCGGCAGGCACCCGATGGCACGGTCTGGCTTTCGGTGATGAACCTGGGCCTGCAGCAGCGCAGTGCGGAGGGCCGGGTGCTGCGCAGCTATCCTCTCGACGATTTCCGCAAGGCGGCCGACTCACCCATCGAGCAGATCCGCTTCGATGCCCATGGCAAGGCATGGGTGATGGGCGACATGGGCATCTGGCGTGAGCAGGCCGGTCGCTTCGAAGCGGTGCCGGGGGTCTCGCGCGGGCTGATCTACGACCTGGTGTGGGTGGATCCGCAGCAGTTGTGGCTGGCCCGCCAGGGCGCGCTGGAGCGCTACCAGTGGGATGGCATGAGCCTGCGCCTGATCCAGCGCATTGATGGAAGCGCCGGTGTGCCGCCGGTCAGCATGGGGGGCCTGGCATTGGCCGACAATGGCCGGGTGTGGGCGACCACGCCGCGCGGCCTGCTGCGCTGGGACCCGAAAGCACGACGCCTGCAGTTGTTCAATGAACGCGATGGCCTGTCCGATGCCGAGTTCACCAGCCGGCCGCCAGCGGTGAATGCCGATGGTCGCGTTCTGGCCGTCGCCCAGACCGGCCTGGTTGCATTCGACGTGAATGCCGACGACGTGGTGCTGCCCGGGTCGTCGCTGGTGATTGCCGAGGTGCGCGTGCGCCGCGACGATGCACGCGGCTGGCAGCCGCTGCCGAACACCGGCACCCTGCTGCTGGGACCGGATGATCGCGACCTGCAGATCGATGCACGGTTGTTGTCTTATGCCAATCCCCAGGGCAACCGCTACCGCTTCCGGGTACGCGGGTATGACCAGAACTGGGTGGAGCAGGGCGGCGACGGCCAGCGCACGCTGTCGCGACTGCCGACCGGCAGCTACGTCATCGAAGTGCAGGCGGCCACCGCCAATGGTGCATGGACGCCTTCGCAGCAGCTGCAGGTGAAGGTGCTGCCACCCTGGTGGCGCAGCGGCATGGCGATCTTCGGCTACATCCTGATCGGTTCGCTGCTGCTGCTCGTCCTGGTCTGGTCGATCCGTGCGCGCCTGCGCCGTCGCCAGCAATGGCAGCTGACCGTGCACAAGCAGGAGCTGGCCGAACAGGCCTCGCAGGCCAAGAGCCGGTTCCTGGCCACGCTGGGGCATGAAGTCCGCACGCCGATGACCGGCGTGCTTGGCATGAGCGAGTTGCTGCTGGCCACACCGCTGGACCCGGTGCAGCGCAGCTATGCCGGCTCCATCCAGCAGGCCGGCAGCCATCTGCTGCGGTTGGTCAACGATGCGCTGGACCTCGCGCGCATCGAAGCCGGTCGACTGGAGCTGGATCTGCGTCCGTTCGACCTGGCCGGACTGCTCGACCAGGTGCAGGCGCTGATGCAGCCCATGGCCAAACAGCGCAAGCTGGATTTCCAGCGTGGCGACGATCCGCCCGGCCCGATCAGCATCAGTGGCGACGAGATGCGCGTGCGGCAGATCCTGCTCAACCTGCTGGGCAATGCCATCAAGTTCACCGAGCGCGGTCATGTCGGCCTGGCCGTGCACCTGGAAGAGAACGGCGGCGGTCTCTGCTTCGAAGTGCACGACAGTGGTCCGGGTATCAATGCCGAGCAGCAGGAGCGGCTGTTCCACCGATTCGAACAGGCGGAGGGGCCGCGCACGGCCTCGCGCTATGGTGGAAGCGGGCTGGGCCTGGCGATCTGCCAGGAGCTGGCCGTGGCGATGGGCGGGCGCATCGAAGTGGACAGCCAGCCAGGCAAGGGCGCGCGTTTCCGGGTGCGGTTGCCGCTGCCCTGGACCCGGCAGGCAGCCGCCACGGGCGAAGCGCCGGCACTGCCGATGCTGCCGCCACTGCGCATCCTGCTGGTGGAGGACGATGCCACCGTGGCCGAGGTCATCGCCGGCCTGCTGCGCAGCCGCGGCCATGAGGTGGTGCATGTGCTGCATGGCCTGGGGGCTTTGTCGGAGATCGCTACCGACGGCTTCGATGTCGGCCTGCTCGATCTCGACCTGCCTGCGCTGGACGGCACTGCGATCGCCCGCCAGCTGCGCACCCTGGGCTACGAACTGCCACTGGTGGCGGTGACCGCCCGCTCCGATGCGTATGCCGAATCGCAGGTGCTCGCTGCCGGTTTCGATGGTTTCCTGCGCAAGCCGGTGACCGGCGACATGCTGGTGGCAGCGATCATCCAGGCTCGCGCCAAACGACAGACCACAACTTGAAAACGTCGACGCCGGGCGTGAACGGCGCGACTTTCGGTTTACCATGCCGACGCCCGCGGCGCGGGAATCATCAGGCAGCGTGAGGAGGCAATCGGTGGTGTATCTGCGGGCGGCAATGCTGCTGCTGATCCTCCTGTGCGGCCTGTCACCCGCTGCCGCGCAGCCGGTGCCACCGAGCCCGCGCCAGGTGACGGTATTCGACGGCCTGCCGTCCAATACCGTCAACCGCATGGCCGAAGACCGCTATGGCTACCTGTGGATCGCCACCAACGACGGCCTGGCCCGTTACGACGGGCGCAACTACCGGATCTGGCGTTCTGAGGATGGCCTGCGCGACAACCGCATCTGGACGGTCCTGGTCGATGCGCGCAACCAGCTCTGGATCGGGACCGAGAACGCGGGCCTGGTACGGATGTCGGCCGACCGCCGCCAGCTGCATTTCTACGACCGCAGCAGCCAGCCGTTGATGGGGACCAACACGGTCTGGAGCCTGGCGACCACGCCGGACGGTGCGATCTGGTTCGGCACCCACGAAGGTGGGCTGTACCGGCTGGACAGCCAGGACCGCCTGCAGCGTTTCCTGCCCGAGGCCAACAATCCCCGCAGCCTGCCTGCCGCCTCGGTGCCGTACCTGGCCACGCTGGCCGATGGCAGCCTGTGGGTCGGCACAAAGCATGGCGTGGCGCGCTGGACCGGCACCGACTTCGAGCGGGTCGGTACGGACGTCATTCCCAGCCTGCTGATCAATGGGTTGACCAGCGAACCCGATGGCAGCCTGTGGATCAGTACGATGGCCGGCGCCACGGTGCGTCGCCCCGACGGGCGTTTTGAATCGCCGCCCTGGAAACTGCCGCCGGGCGAGCAGGTGCTCGGCATGATGCTGCGCGATGAACAGGGCGGGCATTGGTTGGATACCCGTACCGGGCTTGGTCGGGCCGTGGATGGGCAGTACCAGACCGTTCCGCTGTACAGCGCCGTTGCGCGCGGGCCGGTGCGGCCGAACTGGACGGGCGCCTACGAGGACCGCGAAGGCGGCATCTGGTTGGCCAGTACCAATGCCGGCCTGTGGCATCTGCTGCCGCGCTGGTGGCAGTTCTCGGTGCTGTCGCGATTGGAGGACGACACCGGTTCGCTGCGCAATGCCTTCGTGCTCGGCACCAGCCCTTCCAGCAATGGCGGCATCTGGACGGTCGGCAGCCACGGCGCGCTGGACCGGTTCGATCCCAGGACCGGCAAGATCGAGCAGCACCGCACCTGGGTCAATGGCATGTACTGGCTGTCCTCGGTACGCGAGGATCGCCGTGGCCAGGTCTGGATCGGCTCGACCGATGCGTTGCTGCGCTATGACCCGAAGCGACGTGAGCTACGTCGCTGGGGCCGTGATGCCGGGGCCGACGCGACCATGGAAGGGGTCATCGAGTCGATGATGACCTGTGACGGCGACAGTCTATGGTTGATGTTGCCTGCAGGCCTGCAGCAGCGTGATCTCGACGGTCGCCTGCGCCGCCAGCTGGAAAACGGCCAGCGCGGCCTGCAGCAGGGCCAGCTCAACCTGGATGTGGAATGCGGGCCGCAGGACCACATCTGGCTGGCCAGTAGCCGTGGCCTGCTGCAGTGGCTGCCGGAAAGCGAGCGCTTCCAGCCGGTGCCGGGCGCGCCGGCGACGGCGATCCATGCGTTGCACGTGGGCCGCGATGGCCAGGTCTGGCTGTCGGAGGATGGCCGCCTGTCGCGCTACCGCTGGAGCCAGGGGCGGCTTGAACGGCAGGCCGTGGTCGGCGCGGAGCAGGGTTACCCGGCGATCTCCGCTTCCGGGCTGGTGGTCGACGCACAGGGGGTGGCCTGGGCCACCAGTGCGCGCGGCCTGGTCCGGGTTGGCGCCGATGGCCAGAGCGTGCGCCTGTACGGCGTGCACGACGGTCTGCCCAGCCAGGAGTTCCGCGAGCACACGTTGACGATGTCCGGCGATGGCCATCTGGTGGCCGGTACCCCGGCCGGCGTGGTGGTGTTCGACCCGGAACAGGTGCGTCCGTCGGTGCGGCGGGCGCCGTTGGTGATCGAACGGGTCGAAGTCCGCCGCAACGAGCAGGTACTCGACCTGACCCATGACACGCCCTTGCAGATCGCCGATGGTGACCGTGACCTGCGCATCGTCGCGCGACTGTTGTCGTTCGCCGATTCGGCCTCCAACAGCTACCGCTACCGCCTGGCCGGCTACGACCCCGATTGGGTGGAAGTGGGGCCGGCCGGTGAGCGCCTGTTCTCGCGCCTGCCGCCGGGCAGCTACCGCCTGGAGGTACAGGCGCGCTCGGCCGATCATGTCTGGTCCCGGGTGCAGAGCCTGGAATTCCGTGTACAGCCACCGTGGTGGCGCAGCCTGTCCGGGCTGCTGGTGCTGGCCTCGATCGCGCTTCTGCTGACCAGTTGGTTTGCCTGGTTGTATCGCCGTCGCCTGCAGCGGCGCCATGCCTATCAGCTGGCACTGCATAAACAGGAACTGGCCGAACAGGCCTCGGCGGCCAAGACCCGCTTCCTGGCCAATCTCGGCCACGAAATCCGCACGCCGATGACCGGTGTGCTCGGCATGAGCGAACTGCTGCTGGCCTCGCCGCTGGACCCGCAGCAGCGCGGCTACACGCAGTCGATCCGGCACGCCGGCGAACACCTGCTTCACCTGGTCAACGATGCACTGGACCTGGCACGGATCGAATCCGGACGGCTGGAGCTGCAGTCCAAGCCGTTCGCGCTGAGCTGCCTGCTGCAGGACCTGGCCGCGCTGATGGGACCGCTGGCAGCGCAGAAGGGCCTGCGCTTCACCCTCGACAACCAGTTGCCGCCGGGCCTGCAGGCGACCGGCGATGCGATGCGGGTAAGGCAGATCCTGCTCAACCTGCTCTCCAACGCGGTCAAGTTCACCAGCCGCGGAACCATCACCCTGCATGCGCGCAGCGACGGCGAGCTGCGCGCGTTGCATTTCGAAGTGCGCGACACCGGGCCGGGCATCAGCCAGGAACAGCAGCAGCGCCTGTTCCGCCGCTTCGAGCAGGCCGATGGCGCCCGCACCGCGGCGCAGTACGGCGGCAGCGGCCTGGGCCTGGCGATCTGCCGCGAACTGGCGCAGGCGATGCAGGGGCGTATCCAGGTCGAGAGCCAGCTCGGCCGCGGCACGTGTTTTGGCGTGACCCTGCCGTTGCCGCTGGTGGTCGATGCCAATGCAGAGTCCGAGGGCGAAGTGCACCGCGAGGATGCGGCCAACATGCCGCCATTGCGCGTGCTGCTGGTCGAGGATGATGCAACCGTGGCTGATGTGGTGCGCGGGCTGTTGAGTGCGCGCGGCCATGAAGTGGTGCATGCGGGCCATGCGCTGGCGGCACTGCGCGAGATCAGCGCAGGGGATTTCGACGTCGGCCTGCTGGATCTGGACCTGCCGGGCCTGAGCGGCTTCGAGCTGGCCCAGCACCTGCGCAACCAGGGCTACATGCTGCCACTGCTCGCCGTGACGGCACGGACCGATCCGGACCTTCAGCAGCAGGTGGAAGCGGCCGGCATCGGTGGTTTCCTGCGCAAGCCGGTGACCGGTGAGCTGCTGGTGGAAGCGATCGCCAAGGCGATGGGCAGGTAGGGTTTATTGCAGGGCTTGCAGCCCTGCACCTGCAGAGGCTTCAAGCCAAGGCAACAGCAACGGCAAAAGCAGGCATTCCGTGGGTGGTGGGGCGGTGTGGGCTTGCAGGACACGCCGTAAACCCGTCCATGGGGGCTCGATGGCGCCATCCATGGCGCCAACGGTCCTGCAAGCCCACACCGCCCCACCTCTGACAGATTTTCGCGATCGGGTAGATCCACGCCATGCGTGGATGAATCTCTATCGAGATCGAATATGTCGAATTGAGATCGAAAAGCATCCACGCGTGGCGTGGATCTACTGCAGATCGCAGAATTCTGTCGAAGGCGGGGTGGGTCCGGTTGCGGGAGTGTCCGCGGCATGGATGCCGCGGCCAAGCCCCCAGGGTGAAGTGACCCCCGGGAGTTGGACGTCAGATCCAACCCCGAGGGATACATGAACAGATACGACGCACGTTTCAAACTGCAGGTCGCCAAAGAGGCCTGCAAGA
>NZ_JCAFSU010000025.1:0-35355 GCF_059369555.1 Stenotrophomonas sp. YJH_SMC_21 | reverse complement strand
TGGTGGGCGGGGCGATTGCCAGCACCCATGCGGGCAACAGTGAACTGACTGCGGGCTCGCTGACATTCACCGACCTGCAGAACCACATGGACTATACGGCCAGCTCCGGCAGCATCAGTGGTGGTGCGGGCGGGCAGATGGATGGCTGGGCGCCCAAGCCGGGAACTGCCCGATTTGTCTCTCAAACAACCTGAATCCGTTCTTCAGGCGTACTCGCAAAAGCGAATTGATGACCTCGCACACCAATACAATAGCAAGTCATTGGATCCTAAGGATTTTCAGCTTAATCTTGGTTCAAAGGTCTTGAAGGCCGATGCTCAAGTCAGTACGGGTGCTCCGGTTTATATTGGTGCAAGCACATCCGATGTCATGCTGTATTTCAGACAGCTGACTGGAACTGATCGCATGCCTGTCGCGAAGGTCGTACCTGGAAAGGGTCTTCTTTATACGGCAACCACGAGCTCTGGTGCAAAGATAACTCTTAGAGATTTTTCAACGAGCGCGCAGAAGACTGGTGCTAGTTGGACAATTGATGTGCAGGATAAATCCATAAATAATGGAAAGCGAGTAGAGGTGAAGTTCAAATGAAAGACGGGATTCATTGTGCAGTGGTGACTTCTTCGTTTGGGTTATCAATGGGTGCCGTCTGGCAGCACATGACGATGGAAATGGGAGGTGTTGGGATCTCCGAAAGAAAAGACGCGTTCTTCGAGTTGATGGGTCGTTTGTTGAGGGAAGGGAAAGTGAGGCTTGCAACGGACGGGGTGTTCTTGCAAGGCGACTGGAGGGAGCAGCTGACGCTAATCTCAAACGCTTGGCCCGAAAATCCTGGTGAAGATGATATCGATGGATTCGGCCTCTGGTTCTTGACCGATGCTCCGGCGGGTCTGGTTTGGATCGGCGCAGATGGCCGTGAACAGTGGACGTAGTAGTCCGATTCATGTCGGTGGCGCCCGATGATCCTGACGAATGGGTCAGGGCTTGTAACGACACCGAGCTTTGATGAAGCTTGCTTGAGTCGAAGCCGGTGCCGATCTGGGTTTCGTGCTGCGCGCTCTGGACTCGATCCAGGCCGTACTCCGACGGTGCCGACGGCCTGCGTGGATATCTTCCAGCATCCAACACCGGCTTCGGATTCAGCATCGTCGACCCGCCGGAAGCTGTCGTTGCGGAAGGGATTGAAGCCAAGTGGCAGGTCGGCCTGCTCGGCTCGTTTCATTTCCGCGCGAGCGGGTTTGAAAGTGCCTGGGAGGAAATCTGCCGCTTCATCAATCGTTACGCTGCGGCGTGCGAGTTCCGGTTTGTGCTCTCCTTCCAGTTCGAGAGCATCTATGCGGCAAGGCTCGGGAAGGATCTGGTCTTCCCGGGGCCTGCTGCTCCGTAATGCTGGATGCCGGGGCGGCAGGCCCGGGCCTGATCCCATTCTCGGTACACATGGCGATATGCCTTATGGATATAACGCGTTCGTGGGTTTTCTGATTTCACACCTGTCTGCACAGTTCCAGAGTTTTAGATCGATATAATAATATCGACCCATAAAGTTTCCCCTGCCTGCGCCGCCATCGATCATACGGCCATGATCAAGGGAATTGAGATGCTCGCCTTACGCAACCTTCGAGTGGGATCCCGGCTGGGTGCCGGGTTCGGTTTGCTGCTGCTGTTCATCGTGGCCATCGTTGGCCTCGTGCTGTACGGAAACCACCTGAAGTCCGCCCAGTTCGAGAAAGTGGTGGACGTCAACATGGTGAAGATGCGGCTGTTGAACGACATGCTGGATACCAACAACGCGGTGCTGATGCATCGCCGGCTGATGGTGATCAAGCGCGGTGAGGATTTCGACAAGGATTATCAGAAGGCGCAGGAGCTGTCGCAGACCTACGACGGTATCTGGGCCAAGTACATCAAGATTCCACGCGACGCCACTGGTGATGCCCTGGTGGCGAAAATCGACGCGGCACGCAAGGCCACCGACGCCTCCACCCAGCATCTGCACGAGCGCATGAAGGCCGGTGATTTCAACGGCGCGGCCAAGGAACTGCTCGCCGAGCACGGCTTGGCCACCGCATGGAATGAGGCGATCTCGACCCTGCTGCGGCATCAGGAGACACTGACCGAGCGCAGTCGCGAGGAATACCGTTCAACCGAATCCTGGACCGGCACGTTGTCGATCGTGTTCGGCGCGTTGAGCCTGCTACTGGGCTCGCTGGCCGCGTGGGCCATCACCCGCAGCCTGACCCGCCCGCTGGAAGGTGCGGTGAAGCTGGCCGACGGCATCGCCAACGGGCGGCTGGACAACAGCATCGACGCGTCCGGCAACGATGAGGTGACGCAGCTGCTCAGGTCGATGCAGCGCATGCAGGCGCAGTTGCAGTCGGTGATGGCGGCGCAGGGCGAGCTGGCCCGCCAGCACGACGCGGGCAGCCTCAGCTATCGCATGGACGAGAGTGCTTTTCCTGGCGACTACGGGCGCATGGTGCACGAGACCAATGCGCTGGTCGGCTCGCATGTGCAGGTGCAGAACCGGCTGATCGAAGTAATGAAGCATTACGCCCGCGGTGATCTGTCAGTGGACATGGATCCGTTGCCGGGCGAGAAGGCCGCAATCACCCAGGCCATGGACGAAACCAAGGCCAGCCTGTCGGCGATCAACGGTGAGATCCGCCGCCTGGCGACGGCCGCAGCCGCCGGCGACTTCAGCCTGCGCGGCGATGAAGATCGCTTCGCCTATGATTTCCGCGACATGGTGGCCGGGCTCAATCGCCTGATGCAGACCACCGACGAGAACCTGGTGCAGGTGTCGACCCTGCTGCAGGCGATCTCGCGCGGTGACCTCACTGTACGCATGCAGGGCGACTTCCACGGCGTGTTCGCCCGCATGCGTGATGACTGCAACGCCACCGTCGATCAGCTCAAGCAGATTGTCGGCCGTATCCAGTCCAGCGCGTCCAGCATCAACCTGGCGGCAGGCGAGATCGCTTCGGGCAACAACGATCTGTCGCGGCGCACCGAGCAGCAGGCGGCGAACCTGGAAGAGACGGCTGCGTCGATGGAGGAACTGACCTCCACCGTGAAACAGAACGCCGAGCACGCACGCCAGGCCAACCAGCTTGCCATCGGTGCGCATGGCGTCGCCTCACAGGGCGGCGAGGTGGTCGGCCAGGTGGTCACCACCATGTCGGCCATCGAAGCCTCGTCGAAGAAGATCGCCGAGATCATCAGCGTCATCGACGGCATCGCGTTCCAGACCAACATCCTGGCCTTGAACGCGGCGGTGGAAGCTGCTCGTGCCGGCGAGCAGGGCAGGGGCTTTGCGGTGGTGGCCAGTGAGGTGCGCACGCTGGCGCAGCGCTCGGCCGGTGCGGCCAAGGAGATCAAGGGCCTGATCGAGGATTCGGTCGGCAAGGTCGCCGATGGATCGGCGCTGGTTCGTCAGGCCGGCACCACGATGGGCGAGATCGTGGCCTCGGTGCAGCGCGTGACCGACATCATGGCCGATATCTCTGCCGCCTCGCAGGAGCAGAGCTCGGGTATCGAACAGGTGAACCAGGCGGTGGTGCAGATGGACGAGACCACGCAGCAGAATGCGGCGCTGGTGGAAGAAGCCAGCGCGGCGGCACGCTCCATGGAGGAGCAGGCCAACCTGCTGGCCGAAGCGGTGTCGGTGTTCCGCACCGGTGCAGCCGCGGCAGCCGTATCGGTCCCGCGCGCGCTTGCGGCGGTAGCGGCCTCGGTCACGCCGGTGAGACGCCCGGCGGTGCTGTCACCGCGCATCGAGCCGACGTTGGCTGCCAATGCGGGTGGCTGGGAAGAGTTCTAGCAAGGCAGCACGCCGGTAGGGAGACGGCGCCCATCACGATGGCTGATCGTGATGGGCGCGGATTCTCTTCCTGAACGCGCGATGGCCGATGAGGCGGTGGACACGCGCATTTCACTTCCGGTTGCCAACCGCAGGAGGACACTTGCGCCATACCGGAACTCAGGAGATGGCCATGAAGACCTCGACCCGATTGCTTGTGCTGGGCACGCTGCTGGCGGCTTCGTCGGTGGCCGGTGCGCAGACGTATGGGCCGCGCGATGAGGGACGCAAGTTCAATGACGGCAGTCGCGTGGTCTGCAAGAACGTGGAAGTGCAGCGCAACTCGCGCGATCCGAACCGCATCACGGGTACCGCTACCGGCGCAGTGATCGGCGGCCTGCTGGGCAACCAGGTGGGCGGCGGTAACGGCAAGAAGCTTGCAACCGTGGCCGGCGCCGTGGCCGGTGGTGCGGCCGGCCGCCAGATCCAAGGCAACCAGCAGCAGAAGAACGGTGACCGCGTGGTTGAACGTCGCTGCGAACGCGTCTATCGCTGATCGATCGCCGAAGGCCCCCGTTTCCCCTTCCACACCGCAGTACCCGAACGCCGGCCCCACGCCGGCGTTCTTCGTTGCAGGAAAAAGGGACGGAGGGAATTAAGTCGCAATCCCCCAAACCGGCCGTTTACGACTTAATCCCCTCCGTCCCCTTTTTTGCGAGGAGGCGCCAGGTGGCGAGGCTGCCGTAGAGCAGCAGCAGGACGGTGAGGGTGATCAGTTCGTGGCTGACGTCGGCCAGGCTGGCGTCCATCTGGTTCAGGCGCACCATCAGGTTGATGCCGGAGGTGGTAGGCAGCAGCTGCGCCAGCCAGACCAGCGGTTGCGGCGTCATCACTGCCGGCCACGACAGGTTGGCCAGGAAGAACAGCGGGATCGAGGTGGCGATGATGTACTGGAAGGCGCGTTCGCGGGTGCGGAAGAAGCTGCCGACGAACAGGCCGAAAACCACTGTAGCGGCGATGAACAGGGTGCCGCCCAGCAGCTGGCCCAGTGGGTTCCCGCCGCGCGGATAGTCCTGCACCCAGGCGGTGAACCCGGCGTACCAGAACAGGCCGAACAGGCCGATCAGGCCGAAGCCCATCGCCATGCCGGCCAGGGTCGGCAGGTCGAAGCGCAGGCGCCGGCCGAGTGCAAGACGACGACCACCGAGCAGCACGCCGATGCCCATCAGCAGGGTCTGGTGCACGATCAGCTCGGCCACGCCGGGCACGATGGCGCTGCCATAGCCTTCCTGGGTGTTGTACAGCGGGCGCTGCACCAGGGTGACCGGCGGCGCCTGTGGCGCGCCCATGAAGGCGGCCTGGCCGACCACGGCGTCACGCCCGAACGCGCCCAGTGCGTCGGCCACGCTGCCCAGCACCCAGCTGGCACGGCCCAGGTAGGCGCCGTTGCCGAGCAGCACCAGCTTGGCCGGGTGGCCGCGCAGGATGTCGCGCTCCAGGTTGGCCGGGATCAGCACGATGCCTTCGGCATGGCCGGCTTCCAGCTGCTGACGCGCACTGTCGATGTCCGCCGGTTGCCCGACCACGCGTGCAACGCGGAGTGCATCGAGCTTGCGCAGCAGCTCGCGGCTGGTCGCGCTGTGGTCTTCGTCCACCACCAGCACCGGCAGGTTGCCGGCCACCTGGTGACGGTACGCGGCCGGGTAGAAGAACGAATACAGGATCACCGCGCCGACCATCACAACGATCGCGTAGCGGTCACACAGCACCGCCATCAGGGTCTGCCGCAGGCTGCGCCACAGTGCGCTCATGCGTCGGCTCCCGCAGGCTGCGAGGCTTCCGGCGTGCGCGCAAAGGCGATCAGGCGCAGGCCGCCAATGCCTCCTGCCACCACCGCCATCAGCAGCAATGTGGCCAACGGCCACACCGAAACCTGCAGCGGCGAACCGATGAACTGCTGCTGGGTCTGCAGCTTGATGTAGGCGCTGAGTGGCAGCAGCTGATGCCAGATGCGGGTGAACAGGGGGCCATCCAGCACCGGGAAGGTAGCGCTGGAGAACGCCAGTGCGGTGCCGATGCTGAGGCCGACCGCGGACAGCGCGGTACCCATGTCGCGGGTGACGCCGACGAAGAACAATGCGTAGGCGGCCGTGGCCAGGTAGAACAGTGGCTGTGCGAGCAGCAACAGGAGCGCGCTGCCGGCCACACCATCGCCGCGCAGCCAGGCCAGGTAACCGATGCCGAGCGCGCCATACAGCGAAAACAACAGGATGTACGGCGTGACCTTGCCCGCAATCACCGACCACGGCGTTCGATCCAGCCAGGCGGGCAGGGTGCCGTCGCGGATCTCGCGGCCGAGGCTGCCGGCCACCGCAAGTGCCAGTACCAGCGACAGCACGGCTGGGAAGATCAGCGGCAGCAGGAACAACTCGTAGCTGCGCGCAGGGTTGTACAGGATGTCCGACTGCACCGCGATCGGTGCCGCACGCAGCTTGCCGGGGCCGACCTGCAGGCCGATGCGTTCGCGCAGCAGGCGTGCGTTCCAGGCCGAGACTGCGTCGCCGATATCGCGCGACGCAGATTGGCCGGTGGTCATGTAGGTGGCGTTGTAATAGGCGAACACCGTGCCCTGGCGTCCACGCAGCGCCTGCCGGGTGACATCGCGCGGCACCAGTACGATGGCAAACACGTCCAGCCTGCGCAGCTGCGAACGCGCGTCCTCCAGGTCCGCCGGCTGGCTGGCGATGCGTACGCCGGGGCTGGCATCGAGCATGCGCAGCAGCAGGCGGCTGTCACTGCTGTGGTCGAGGTCGACCACGGCAATGGGGATGTCGCGCATCACCGACGGCGAGAACATCCACGCCATCACCGCCAGCATCAGCAGGGGCAGCACGGTGACCAGCAGCAGGTCGGCACGGTTGCCGCGCAGCGACTGCAGCTCGCGCCGCCAGGAAGCAGCGAAGCCGTTGCGGTCCGGGCTCAGTGCTGGGGCCATGCGAACAGCACGCTCATGCCGGGGCGGAAGCCCTCGATGCGGCGTACCGGGCGCACCCGCACCTCGAAACTGCGGACGTCGTAGCCGGACGACTGGCGGGTGGTACGCCAGGTCGCATAGTCGCCGGCAGGGTTGATGAAGTAGACCTCGAACTCGCCGTCCAGGCCGAGTGCCGGCACGTTGCCCTGCAGCTTGCTGCCGACCTTCAGGCCCTGCATCTGTGATTCGCGCAGGTTCATCGCCACCCACATGCGATCAATGTCGACCAGGGTGAATACCGGGTAGCCGGCCGGCACCAGCTCGCCCGGGTCGGCCATGCGCTTGTTGATCTCGCCCGCCACCGGCGCGCGTCCTTCGACTTCGGCACGGGCGGCGTTGACTTCGGCCACCGCGCCCTGCGCCTGCTGCACCTGGCCCTGCGCGGCACGCTTGTCCTGCTCGCGTGCGCCGGCCAACGCCATGTCGTACTGCGCGCGCGCGGCACGGGCCAGTTCGCGCGAACTGGTGGCCTGGGCATGCGCTTCATCGCGCTTCTGCCGGGTCATCACCCCTTCGTTGAACAGGTTCTGCACGCGCTGGTACGTGGCTTCGGCCAGCGTCGCACCGGCTTCGGCGCGCTTCCAGTTCGCTTCGGCGGCGCGGATGTCTTCGCTGCGCGCGCCTTCGTCGGCCTTGTCGGCCACCGCCTGTGCGGCGGCCAACGCGCCGTGGGCCTGCTGTTCCTTGGCGGCCACTTCGGGGCTGTCGAGCAGGAACAGCACCTGCCCGGGCTGCACGCGGTCGCCCTCGCGCACCTTCAACTCCGCCACGCGGGCGGTGATCTTGGCGGCCACGTTGATGGTGTCCGCGTCGGCCATGCCCTGGATCTGGTCGGCCGGGCTGCGCCAGGCCAGCCACAGGCCGAGCACCACCGCGACCAGCAGCGCCACTACCAGGATCGGGCCCAGGCGGCGCTTGGCCGGGGGTGTTGTCGCATCGTCGTGCAGCACATCACTCATGGTCGATCACCTCGTCCGCACGGCGCCGGAATTCTTCAAAACGGTCCATCTGTCCACTGACCTCCAGCAACTGTGCCAGCGCAATATCGTATTGGTAGGCGGCCTGTGCGCGCTCTACACGGGCACCGCCCAGGCCGAGCCGCGCGTCGATCACATCCAGCGAGGTGGCCTGGCCCTCGCGGAACGCCAGCTCCTGCAGGCGCAGGTTTTCCTGTGCCTGGGCAATGCTGCTGTCGAGCAGCACGTACTGCTGGCGCGCGGTTTCCAGTTCGTTCCAGGCCTTGCGCACGCCCAGCGCGACCTGGTTCTCGGCCTCGCGCAGGCCCGCTTCGGCCTGGTCCTGCTGCGCGCGCGCGGCGCTGATCTGCGCCGGCCGCGAGTTCGGCGACAGGAAGGTGTACTTCAGGCCGATGCCAAACGCCCAGTCCGGATCGGTCAGCATTTCGTCGCGGCGGCGGAAGTCGTACTGGCCGAAGGCAAAGATCTGCGGTTTCAGCTTGGCCTGCTGCACGCGCACGCCCTGTTCGGCCTGCGCCACCATGGCCCGCAGGCGTGCGATCTGCGGCTGGCGCGCCTGCGCAGTACGCTCGAAGCTGGCCACCGGTTCCAGCGGCACGCGCTGCACGAACAGCGGCGAAACCGGCTGCACCTCGCCACCACTGCGCAGCAGCGTGGCCAGCGCGGCCTTCAGCGTTGCCAGGTCGTTCACCGTCTTCTGGTATTCGCGCTCGGCCTTGTCGCGGGCCACGGTGGCCTGCAGGCGCTGGGCGCGGGTGGCGAAACCCTCGCGTTCCAGCTTCTCCGCATCGGACAGGTGGCGGTTGAGGCCATCGCGCACGTCACGGCGCACGTCCACCGCCTGCTCGGCCAGGCGCTGCCCGAAGTAGGCCTGGGCCAGCTGCACGGTCAGCGATTGACGTTGTGCTTCGCGCTCGGCGCTGGCCTGTTCGTGGGCGGCACTGGCCGCACGCTGCGCGGCCGGAATCACGCCGCCGGTGTACAGCGGCAGCACCGCGGTGACCACTGGACGGGTGCGCCAGTCGCGCTCGGTGAACGACAGCGGCGAATCGATGCCGAAGGCTTCAGCCACCGGCGCCAGTGAGCCCAGCGGCAGAGTGAGCGTCTTCTGGAACTGCAGGCGGCGCACTTCGCCGGTGATCTCCGGCAGGCGCAGCAGCCGGGTGGCGTCCTGCAGGTCCTGCTTGTTGCGAACGGCTGCATCGGCAGCGGCCAGCGCATCGGAGACCTGCTCCAGGCGTTGCCGCGCCTGTTCCCAGTCCAGTGCGGGTGCATCGGCACTGCTCTGCGCTGCCGCCGCAAGCGGCATGCAGGCTGCCAGGGTCAACGCGACTTTCGCGCGGTGCATCCTTGTACGTCGGCCGATCACGCCCATGCCGTCCCAGTGGTAAAGAAGTGCGCAAACGGTAGTGCGCATGGTGTGAAGCCCGGGTCTGCGGTCATCGGTCTTTCCTCAACGAAGGGTGCCGCTGGCCGCAGTACGCAGCGCCTGGGTGATGTGCTGCAGCGTGCTTGAGCGCACGGCGGCATGCTGCCAGTACAACGGCACATCGAGCCAGCGGCGGGGTTCCAGTACCACCACGCGGCCGGCGCGCACAGCGGGCGCGGCCAGGGTTTCCGGGGCCAGGCCCCAGCCGAGTCCGCACGCGGCGGCTTCGACGAAACCGGTGGAGGAGGGCAGGTAGTGTAGCGGCGGCTGCAGCCTCGCGCGGGTCAGGCGACGCACGAAGCGCCACTGCAGTTCATCTTTGCGGTTGAACACCAGCATCGGTGCGCGTGCCAGCGCCGTGGCGTCCATGCCATCGCTGAAGTACTGGCGGGCGAAGCCGGGCGAAGCAATCGCTTGGTAGCGCATGGCGCCGAGAGGATGCACGTTGCAGCCCTTCACCGGCTGGCTTTCGGCGGTGACCGCACCCAGCACGCTGCCGTCGCGCAGCAACCGCAGGGTGTGGTCCTGGTCGTCCATGCGCAGGTCGAACAGGTAGCCATGGCGCTGGTGCAGGTCGGCGATGGCCGGCACGAACCACGTATCGAGCGAATCATCATTGACCGCCAGCGGGATCGGGGTGCGCGCAGCGTCGCTGCTGCCACGCTCGGGTAGCAGCTCGGCCAATGCCTCGGCCTCCAGCGCCTGCATCGGTCGCACCCGGCGCAGCAGCGCCTCACCGGCGGCGGTGGGGCGGCACGGCGCCTGGCGCACCACCAGCACCTGCCCGAGCCGGTCTTCCAGAGCCTTGATCCGCTGCGACAGTGCTGATGGGCTGATCGACAGGCGGCGTGCCGCAGCCTCGAAGCTGCCTTCCTCCAGCACCGCGGCAAACGCGGCCAGTTGCGGGTGTACCAGGTCCATGCCGGTGCCTCTTCAGTTTTCCTGCGCAGGATAAAGAAAAATCAGTTTGTCTAAACAAGGCTGTTGGCCGCACCCTGCGCGTCCCCTCGCTGCCTGGCCTGTCCCGATGTGGATTGCCGCTACCGTCGCCGGCCTCTTCGCGGGCGCCGGCCTGATCATCGCCATCGGCGCACAGAATGCCTTCGTGCTGCGCCAGGGCCTGCAACAACGTCATGTGGGCAGGGTGGTGCTGGCCTGCGCCGGCGCGGATATCGCGTTGATCCTGGCCGGCGTGGGCGGCATGGGCGCGCTGGTGCTGCAGTGGCCGTTGCTGCTGCAGGTGCTGCGCTTCGGTGGTGCGGCCTTCCTGCTCTGGTATGGCCTGCAGGCGGGCCTGCGCGCGTGGCGAGGTGGCAGCGCGCTGGCCGCCGCCGAGGCGCAGGGCGGCAGTGGGCGCCAGGTACTGCTGACCTGCCTGGCCTTCACCTTGCTCAACCCGCATGTCTACCTGGACACGGTGGTGTTGCTCGGCAGCCTGTCGACGCGCTATCCGGGCGATCTGCGCTGGGCCTTTGCCGCCGGTGCGTGCGTGGCCAGTGTGGCCTGGTTCTGTGCACTGGGCTATGGCGCGCGGCTGCTGCAGCCGGTGTTCCGCAGGCCGTCTGCGTGGCGGGTGCTGGATGCAGGCGTGGCGATGTTCATGCTCTGCCTTGCCATGCTGTTGCTGTTGCGTCCGCTCTAGGCGGCATCCACCGCGCACAACGGTGTTTCGCCCGGGCGCAGGGTCAGCACGCGCACGCCGCTGCCGGTGACCGCGACGGTATGCTCGAACTGCGCCGACAGCTTGCCGTCGCGGGTGTAGACCGGCCATTCGTCCGGCTGCTGGCGGATGGCCGGCTTGCCCTGGTTGAGCATCGGCTCGATGGTGAACACCATCCCTTCTTCCAGCACCACGCCGGTGTTGGGATGCCCGTAGTGCAGGATCTGCGGTTCCTCATGCATCTCCTGGCCGATGCCGTGGCCGCAGTACTCCTTCACCACGCTGTAGCCGTGGCTGCGTGCGTGGCGGGCGATGGCGTGGCCGATATCGCCCAGGCGTGCGCCGGGGCGCACCGCGGCGATGCCTTTCCACATCGCCTGGTAGGCGGTCTGCACCAGCCGGCGCGCGGCGTAGTCGACCTCACCGACCAGGTAGGTGGTGCTGGAGTCGGCGATGTAGCCGTTCTTTTCCAGGGTGATGTCGAGGTTGACGATCTGGCCGTTGCGCAGCACGTCGGTGGTGCTGGGCACGCCGTGGCAGATGACGTTGTCGATCGAGGTATTGAGCACGTACGGGAAACCGTACTGGCCCTTGCTGGCCGGCCGCGCCTGCAGCTCATCGACGATCATGCGCTCGACGAATTCGTTGATCTCCATCGTGCTGCGGCCCTGCAGCGGCAGCTGGTCGAGTGCGGCGAACACCTGCGCCAGCAGGCGACCCGATTCGGCCATCAGCGCGATCTCGTCGGGGCGCTTGATGATGCCCATCGGCTCAGACCTGGCCCGGAGGCAACAACGGCGGCTGCACGCCGGCCGCGCGCAGCTCGCTGGCGACGATGTCCTGGAAACTCAGCGTCGGGTTCATCTCGCACAGCATGCCGACCCGGATCCAGAAGTTGGCCTGGGCGTTGATCGAACGGCTGGAGACGGTGCAGGCACGGCGCAGCTGGTCGTGCAGGGTGTCATCGATGTTGACGATGCCCATGGGTGGCCCTCGAGTATGAATATACGAATCGTATATGTTCCGTATATCCATCTCAAGCCGACGTCATTCAGTCCGTGTGGGTGGCGAAGCGCAGCCGGTTGCCATCCGGGTCGCGCAGCAGCATTTCGCGGCTGCCCCATTCGGTGTCATGCGGGGGCTGCTCGATTGGGACGTTGGCGGCACCGAAGGCGCGGTGCAGGCTGTCGACGTCGTCAACGATGAAGTACACCGCGCCGCCGACCTCGCAGTCGCCGCTGTGTTCGGTAAGGAAGATCGTCTGGCCGTCGCGGGTGAGCTGGGCAAACAGTGGGAAGCCGGGTTCGAAGCGATGTTCCCAGTCGACCACGAAGCCCAGCCCCTGCACGTAGAACGGCAGGGTGGTGTCGGCGTGGCGCATGCGCAGTTGCGGGATGACGGTCTGGGGCATGGCGAGGGCTCCTGGGGTAGGCGCCCAGTGTAGTGCCGGCCGCTGGCCGGCATTGGTCTGGTAGATGCCAACCTCGGTTGGCATTGCCGGCCAGCGGCCGGCACTACCGAAGCCACGCCGGCCCGCGGCCGGCATTACCGGCGCGGTCAGCAGGCCGTCGGTACGGCGGCGATTGCCGCCAGCAGTTCGCGGTTCACCTGCTGGTGACGCGCCTGCCAGGCGGGAAGATCATCGGCGCTGATGTCCGGCTGGCCATCCAGCGACGACAGCCAGCGCTTGAAGCGGCTCTGGTAGGTGGCCAGCGACACCTCGCCGGTGATGTCACTGCCGACCAGGCCGCCGGCACGCAGCGCTTCGATCACCACCAGCGCGTCTTCCAGCTGGAATCGGCCCTGGTCCCAGTTGCTGCGCGCGACGTCCTCGGCGAACACGTCCTTGTCGATCGACAGGTAGGCCGGCTGCGGCGACTTGGCCTGTTCGGCAGCGAACGCGGCCACCAGCGCTTCGGGGTGCTCGAAGCGGCGGAACGCGTGGCCCATGCCGAGGCGATGGCCCCAGCTGACATCCACGTCCATGCACCAGTACGTCAAGCGACCGCCCAGCAGCGGGCGCCAGTGGTTCTCCCAGGCATGGCCGAGGCCGATGTCGCTGGAGGTAATGCCGAGCACATGGATGTGCGAGATCTGCGGCAGCTTGCTGGCGGCATTCACCCATGAGCCACAATGCATGCCGAACGGAAAACGCATGTTGTCCGGATGGTTGTCCAGCACTACCAGCTGGAACGGCACCTGTGTGCGCATGCGGCGCAACAGCGGCAGGCTGAGGTGATGGAAGTCGCCACTGCCCAGCATCACGGTGCCGAGCTGCGCGGGCAGCGGCGCCAGCACTTCGGCGGCGAAACGGTGCAGGGTGGCAGTGCTGCAGGCGAAGCGCAGCGGGTCGTGCCACTGCGGCAGGGCCAGGGTCTGCGCCTGGGGCAGCGGCAGCACGCCACCGTCCAGGTCGAGGATCAACGGAGAACGCAACGGCATCGTTCAACCGCCTCCATCGGGTTCGCCCTGCAGGTACGGGGCCAGCCGGCGCAGGGCGGCGCGCAGCAGCGGGGAACGGGCGTGGATCGCGTGCCGGGTGGAGGTGAAGCGGGCGCCCAGTTCGGCCTTGATCCGCGAGTCGGTCCAGCCGGCCACGTAGTGGCTCAGGCCGTGCAGCAGCGCGTACTCGAGGTTGTGCATCCAGCTCACCGCGTACAGGTTGTGCTCGCGTGACTGCGGGTAGGCCAGGCCGATGTACTTGTCCACCAGCTTGCCGGCATGCACGTAGCACAGGTTCCAGCCGATCAGCTGCCCTTGGTGGCGGTACAGGAACATTCGTCCCTGGCCCTGGCTGTCGGCCAGCAGGTACTGGAAATAGGTCAGGTCGAGCTGGTCGAAATGCACCGCGCTCTGCGCATACACGCCCAGGTACAGCGCATACAGCTCGGCCAGCAGCCGTGGGTCGGCCAGGGCCGGATCACCGGTGGCGATGCAGTCGATCTGCAGGTCATCACGCGAACGGAGCTTGCGCCGGATGTTCTTGCGGCGCGAGGGCGACAGGCGGCCGAGGTAGCCATCGAGCGAATCGAAATCGATCGCCACCCAGGCAAGCGGCATGCCTTCCAGTTCAACGAAGCCGCGCGCCAGCAAGGCCTGCAGGAACGCCGCGCTGTGCGCATTGGACGCGTCGTCCAGCAGCGGTGAATCGATGGCCAGGTCCTTGACCACCAGCAGCCGGGTATCGCCGATCGCGTGACGCGTCACGTCCTCGGCCAGCGCCTCCGGCGCCACGTGCGCCGGCAGCGGGGTGTACTCGGTGCTGGTGGCGCCGACGAATCGGGTCTTCCAGGTGATCCAAGGCCGCCACAGGCGCGACAGCGGCAGGCCGAGCAGCTTGCTGCGCAGCGCGTCGTCCATCGTGGTGGTCAGGTCCAGCGGCGCACGGAAAGTCGGCAGGCCGCTGGGAAGGCGGCCTGCCTCGAATCCGAGCGGCGGATGGGCCAGGAAGCCCTCCAGCAGCGCGGCCGGTTCCAGCGCGGTGCTGGATGCGCGTGACGTCATCTCCATCGGCACGGGAACCGGCAGCCCATCCAGCCTCAGCCCTTGGCCTTGGTCAGCGCCTGGTCGAGCAGGGTGATCGCCAGGTCGATCTCTTCGTAGCTGATGTCCAGCGACGGCGCGAAGGTGATCACGTTCTTGTACCAGCCACCCACGTCGAGCACGAGGCCCATGCGCTTGCCGTCGTGCAGGAGGTCACCGGCCAGGCCGATGTCGACCATGCGGTCCAGCAGTTCCTTGTTCGGGGTGTAGCCGTCGGCCTGGCAGATTTCGGCGCGCAGGGCCAGGCCCAGGCCGTCGACGTCGCCGATTTCCGGGTGGCGCTTCTGCAGGCCACGCAGGCCGTCGAGGAAGTACGCGCCCTTTTCCGGCACGGTGCGCTCGTAGTCCATTTCCTTGCCCAGCTTCAACACTTCCAGGCCCAGGCGGGTGCCCAGCGGGTTGGAGTTGAAGGTGGAGTGGGTGGAACCCGGCGGGAACACGGTCGGGTTGATCAGCTCTTCGCGTGCCCACAGGCCGGACAGCGGGTTCAGGCCGTTGGTCAGCGCCTTGCCGAACACCAGCACGTCCGGGGTCACGCCGAAGTGCTCGATCGACCACAGCTTGCCGGTACGCCAGAAGCCCATCTGGATCTCATCGACCACCATCAGGATGCCGTACTTGTCCAGCACGCGCTTGAGGCCGGTGAAGAAGTTGCGCGGCGGAATGACGTAGCCGCCGGTGCCCTGGATCGGCTCGACGTAGAACGCGGCGTACTCGGCCTGGCCGACCTTGGGGTCCCACACGCCGTTGTACTCGCTTTCGAAAAGGCGCTCGAACTGCCACACGCAGTGGTCGGAATACTCGTCCGGGGTCATGCCCTTCGGGCGACGGAAGGGGTACGGGAACGGGATGAACATCGCGCGCTCGCCGAAGTGGCCGTAGCGGCGGCGGTAGCGGTAGCTGGAGGTGATCGACGAGGCACCCAGGGTGCGGCCGTGGTAGCCGCCTTCGAAGGCGAACATCAGGCTCTTGCCGCCGCGCGCGTTGCGCACGATCTTCAGCGAGTCTTCAATGGCCTGCGCGCCGCCGACATTGAAATGCACGCGACCGTCGAGGCCGAATTTCTCGTGCATGTCCACGGCAATGGTCTTGGCCAGCTGCACGCGGGTCGGATGCAGGTACTGGCTGGCGACCTGCGGCAGGGTGTCGATCTGGTCCTTCAGCGCGTCATTCAGGCGTTTGTTGCTGTAGCCGAAGTTGCAGGCCGAGTACCACATCTGCAGATCGAGGTAGGGCACGCCCGCACCGTCGAACATGTAGCTGCCTTCGCCGCGCTGGAAGATCTTCGGCGGGTCGACGTAGTGGACGGTATCGCCGAAGGAGCTGTAGCGGGCTTCGTCGGCCAGCAGCTGCGCGTCGGAGGCAGCGGCGTCGGCGTTCTTGTCAAAAATGTTCATGCAGTTCGGTTCCGTGAAGGACGTTCGAAAGGGGCGACGGGGGAGCGTGCTTGGAGGGAGTGCTCAGGCGGTGGCCAGCAGCGGGGGCAGTGCGGCGGGCTGCGGGCGGGCGTCGATGCGACGTGGCTGCAGCAGGCTGCCATCGAGCAGGCGCGGCAACAGTGCGACTGCATCGTGGAAGGTGTCGATGGCGGCATGCTCGATGCCGGCATTCGTGCAATGGGTAATCAGGCGGCGCTTGGCGAACACGAAGTCGGCGTCTTCGGACACGCAGAAATCCGAGCTGCCGTCACCGATCATCAGCACGCGCGGTGCTTCGTTGGCGCGCGCCTGCGCGGCGCAGGTGCACTTGCAGGTGCCACTGCGGCAGCCTTCGGCCTGGTAGGGCGACTCCAGTTCCCAATGGTCTTCGCACCAGCGCAGGTGGTTGGCCACCACCGGCAGCTGCGACAGGCCGTGGTTGGCCAGGATGCGGTGGATCGCATAGTCCAGGCCGTCACTGACGATGCGCAGCGGCAGGCCCAGCTGTTCGGCATGGCTGACAAAGGCGGCGAAGCCCGGGTCGATCTGTACCTGGTCCAGGTGCGCGTCGAGCGTGGCCGGGTCCAGCTTCAGCAGCCGCACCTGGCCCTGCATGCATTCACGCGAGCCGATCTTTCCCGCTTTCCACTGGTCTTCCAGTTCCTGCCAGCCCGGCTGGCCGTACTTTTCCAGCAGCGAGTCGATGACATCTTCGAGGCTGATGGTGCCGTCGAAGTCACACAGGATGCTCCAGTGCATGGGCAGGTCCGTCGATGATAGAAACGCCCGGCCCGATGCCGGGGCAGGCTCAATGTAGGCAGGCCGCCTTTCTCGTTCCTTTCCTGTTGAAAGGCTCTTCTGACAGGCTGGGAAAACGTTCAGGAAGGTGCACGGATGAATGCGCGGAGGGCAGGCCACGCGTGCACGTTCGGGTCAGGCGCGGGCCAGGACCTGCAGGATTTCGGCCGTGTCTTCACGGGTCTGCCAGGCGCTGCTGCCCAGGGTCAGCATGCGTGCGGCGAAGTCGCGCGCGTTGGGCATGTCGTCCTGCGGCACGATGCCGCGCAGGTACGTGTAGTCGGGCAGGGCATGGATGAACATGCGGCTGGCGCCGAGACCACGTGGCCACAGGTCTTTCAGCACGGCATCGCGGGCGCGCTGGCTGGGCAGCAGCAGCATCAGCAGTGGCCAGGTGCCACCGCTACCGGCGAGGCCGTCGACCACTTCTACGGCTGGCAGCTGTGCCAGCTGCACGCGCAGCTGCAACGCACGCAGGCGACCGGCCTGCAGGAACGCCGGCAAGCGCCGCGCGGCACGCGCGCCGATGTTCTGCCGCCAGTGGCTGACCCGGTGCTGCGGTATATCAAGCGGGAAAATGTCACCGACCGCTTCTTCCAGATCGTCGCGTTGAAGCGCACTGCGCAATGGATTGCCATACACCAGCGACAGCAGCGAAGGGCGATAGCAGGCAGCAAGGCCGATCAACTGCACGCTGCGCAGCAGCTCCCAGCGCAGGCTGGAGCGAACGTGCTGGACGGCATGTTCGGCCAGCGCAGCACGCAGTTCGTCGTCACGGCTGACCAGCAGGCCGCCTTCGTGCAGGCTCAGGCCCTTGCCGGCGGCCAGGCTGAAGAATCCGATATCGCCGCGCAGGCCGACACTGGTGTTGCCGACCCGTGCGCCGAGTGCCTGTGCGGCATCCTCGATCACCCAGGCGCCGGCGTTGCGGGCGACTTCGCAGGCCAGTTCGACATCGGCGATGCGCCCGCCCAGGTGGGTCGGCAGGATCGCCAGCGTGCGCGCATCGGCCAGACGCCTGAGCTGGCCGGGATCAAAGTCGAAGTGACCACGACGGGTATCGCACAGTTGCACGCGCAGGCCCAGGCTGTGCACCGCGATCGGCACCAGCGGGCAGGTATAGGCCGGCATGATCACGGTGTCGCGCCTTGGCGCGCGCTTGCGCAGCGTACGCAGCGCGATCAGCAGTGCATGCGTGCCGGAACAGGTCAGCTGCAGTGGCGGTGTGCCGAGCTGGCTGGCCAGGACTTCGCGCAGGTCGCCACCACCGGGCAGGAAATCGCTGGCCTGAATCGGCAGGCCAGCGGTAGGTGGCAGTTCGCGCGCGAACAGGCTCATCGCAGCCCGCTCACGACGCGCTTTCGGCGGGACTGTGCGGGTCGTCCGCTTCAGCGCGGCCGAGGCAGACGATGCCGGCCACAATCAGTACCGCACCGAGCAGATGGTGCAGGGTCAGTGGCTCGTTCAACAGCCACGCCGACAGCAGCAGCACGCTGATCACTTCCAGGTGCGAGGCCGCGAACGCCGGGCCGATCGGCGCATGGCGCAGCAGGCTCATCCAGGTGAAGAACGCACCCACGTAGCCGAGGATGGCGCCATACACCCACGGCTGCGACAGCACGCGCAGCAGCCAGGCGGTGTTGGCCTCGACCGGCAGCGCGGCGTCACCGGCGTACTTGAAGCACAGCTGGGCCAGCGTGTCGAAGGCCATCAGCAGCGGGAAACCGATCACATACAGGCGCCTCATGAGCCGCCCCCCACCACCGCCACGCCCGCGGTGACCAGCAGCATGCCGGTCACCCGCAGCGGCGTGAGCTTCTCGCGGAACAGGAAACGACCGGCGATCATCAACGCAACGATGTTGATCGAGCCCAGCAGCACGCCCTTGGACAGCGGCACCAGCGACAGGAACGCAATCCAGGCCACGAACTCGAGCACGTAGCAGGCGATGCCGATCCACAGCCAGGGGCGGCTGAGCATGTGTTTCCAGCGTTGCAGTCCTTCGCCTTCCTGCGGATCGCTGGCGGCGGCCTTGAAGGCGAGCTGGCCACCGGTATCGAGTACCACATTGGCCAGCCACAGCAGGGTGGCGAGTGCCCCCATCTCAGGCCACCGCCTTGAGCACGCCCGTGCGTTCACCGATCTCGGTGAAAAAGCGCGCGCTGCGACGGATCACATCGCGGCGTTCGCGATCGATGGTGATCATGTGGTAGCTGTCTTCCAGCACCACCAGTTCCTTCGGGCCGCTGACCCGCGACATCACCAGCTCGGCGTTGCCCATGCTGGCCACATCGTCTTCGCGGGCGTGCATCACCAGGCACGGTGCGGTGACCTGGTGCAGGTGGCGGCGGGTCCAGTTGCTCAGCGCACGCATCTCGGCCAGCGCATGCCAGGGATTGCCCGGCAGGCCGGCGGCGGCGCTGTCGCCGGACAGCATGGCGGCGCTGACCTGCGCGCGCAGGCGCTCGTCGCGCAGGCCGTACGGCGGTTCTTCCATGAACATGCGGTCGCGGCCGATGTTGAAGCGCTTGAACCACGGCAGCAGGAACGAGAAGCGGGCCACGGCGGGAATGTTCCAGCCGTCGTAACGGAAAGTGGCGCCGTACACGCCCACGCCGGACACCCACTCCGGGCGACGTGCCGCCAACGCCAGCGAGAGTACCGCGCCCATCGACAGTCCACCCACGAACAGCTGGTCGACCTTGCCGCGCAGGGCGGCCGCCGCATCTTCCACGCCCTGGTACCACTGTTCCCAGGTGGTCGCCAGCAGGTCATCCACGGTGCCGCAATGGCCGGGCAGCTGCACGCCGTGCACCGTGAAGCCGGCATTGTTCAAGCCCTTGCCCAGCATGCGCATTTCCGCCGGGGTGCCGGTCAGGCCATGGACCAGCAGCACGCCCTGGGGGCCACCGGGGAGGAAGAAGTCGTGCGATTCGGTCACCTGGCGGCTCCGGGACGGCAGTGGGGATGGCAGGATCGCAAGCGCGATTTTCACCAGCCTTTCAGCGCGCCGGGCCGGGTCAGGGGGCCTTCAGCAGCGGCAGCGTGATGGCGACCTTGAGCCCCCCGCCCGGGCGGTTGAGGAAGCTCAGGCGGCCGCCGAAGTGCTCTACCGCCTCGTGCGCGATGGCCAGGCCGAGGCCGGTGCCGCTGGCAGCGGTGCCCGGCGCCCGGAAGAAGCGCTCGCCCAGCCGTGGCATCACGTCGTCGGGCACGCCGGGGCCGTTGTCTTCCACATAGAGTTCGACATCATTGTCGTCCAGCGCGTGCACGCCCACCGTGACGGTCGCATTGCGGCCGGCATAACGCAGGGCGTTGTCGATCAGGTTGTCCAGCGCCTCCTGCAGCATGGCGCCGTTGCCGAGCACACGCAGCGGATGGGGGCTGCCGCGGTAGCCGAGGTCGATGCCATCGCGGATCGCCTCCGGCACGCGCATGCCAACCCACTGCGGCACCAGCTCGCACAGGTCCAGTGCTTCCACGGTATCGGGCACGGTCTGCGCCCGGCTCAGCGCCAGCAGCTGGGTGCTGACCCGGGCAGTGCGCTGGTTGAGCCGGCGGATGTGCTGCAGCGCCTCGCGCACCGTATCGGGGTCACCGTGTGCCAGCGCCTGGTCCACGTGCAGGGCCATGCCCGCCAGCGGCGAACGCAGCTGGTGCGCGGCATCGGCAATGAAGCGGTTCTGCAGGGTGATCATTTCCGCCTGGCGGGCAAACAGATCGTCGATGGTGCTGATCAGTGGCTGGATCTCCTCCGGTACGTCGGCGTCGGAGATCGGTGCCAGTTCGCCACGGCGCTGCGCCAGGCGGGTCCTCAGCGGCGTGAGGATGCGCAGGCCGTAGGTCACGCCGAACCAGACCAGTGCTGCGGTGCCCAGCGCCAGCATGGTCATCAGCGGGATGATGATCATCAGGATCTCGCGCGCCCGCTGTCGGCGGTCGGCCATGCTCTCGGCCACGGTCACCGCCAGCTGGTCCTGCGGATCGTTCATCGCCTGCGTGCAGACCGTGGCCATGCGCACCTGCTGGCCATTGAGGTTGCCGTCGTACAGCGCCGGATGCACGCCGGTGCAGTCCTGAGAAGGGGCATACGGGCTGAAGTCGGCATTGCCGCTGAGCGTACCCATGCGGCTGCTGTCGACGTTGAAGTAGCGATGGCCGTCGGGGTCGTACTCGATCAGGAAGCGCGCCTGCGGCGACAGGTCGCTGGTCACCGGCATGGTGCTCAGCATCTGCGCGAACGAATGCGTGTCGTCGATCAGGTTGCGGTCGTGGATGCGGTTGGAATAGTCCAGCGCAACGTAGTAGGCCAGGATCGTGTTGAAGGTGAGCAGACCCAGCATCGGCAGCGCCAGGAAGGCGAGCAGGCGCCGGCGCAGGCTGGGCGGTCCACTGATCACGGGGTGCTGTCGTCCTGCACGTCTTCCAGCATGTAGCCCAGCCCGCGCACGGTGCGGATGCCCATGCCGCCGGGCTGCAGCTTGCGGCGCAGGCGGTGCAGGGCGATGTCCAGACCGTTGTCGGTCAGGTCCTGGCCCCAGTCGCACAGCGCTTCCACCAACTGCGCGCGTGACACGATGCGCTCGGCGCGCACTGCCAGTGCCGACAGCAGGCCGAACTCGCGTGCGGTCAGTTCCAGCGACTGGTCGTCGATCCACACCCGATGCCCGGCCAGGTCGATGCGAAGGCGGCCGATGCGCAGGTCCGGGTTGCCATTGCTGGTGACCCGGCGCAGCTGGGCGCGCACGCGCGCTTCGAACTCGTCCAGCGCGAACGGCTTGACCAGGTAGTCATCGGCACCCAGGTCGAGCACACGCACGCGCTCGGCCAGGCCGTCACGGGCGGTCACCACCAGCACTGCGAGGCCATCACCGCGCTGGCGCAGGCGCTGCAGCACGTCGCGGCCATCCAGCTGCGGCAGCCCCAGGTCCAGTACCAGCAGCGCGTACTGCGTCGAGCCCAGTGCAGCATCGGCGTGCGCACCGTTGTCGACGTGGTCGACCACGTGCCCCTGCCGGCGCAGCGAGGCGCACAGGCCGGAGGCGATATCCGGGTCGTCTTCAGCAATCAGAACGCGCATGCGCGGGGCTCCTGTAACGGTCAGGCCCACCGGATGGACGGGGTGGGCCTCTCGGCTGCCGAGGGTAGCCGCAAACCGGCTGCAGGTGGAGCGCGCCGGCACCTCCCGGCACCGTCGCGCTGTCCCTCCATTCAGTCCTGCAGGCCCGGCTCACCCAGCGCCAGCGGCACCCGCGAACCATCCAGCAGGCCACGGCTGAGCTTGCCACCCTCGATGAACAGCAGTTCGCCGTTCTCGCCGTTCTTGATGCTGCTGTCGATGGCGATCACGCGGTCGCCGTGGAAGCTGCTGACGTGCGGCATCGAGGTATGGCCAACCACGATGCGCTTGAGCTGCAGGCGGTCGAGCACAGCCTGCACACCCGCGGTGTCGAGGCGGCCATCGAAATAGCCGCGGTACCAGATCGGGCTGGTCTTGCCGTCATACAGCGGTGCGGTGGCCGGGTCGGCCTTCACTTCGGCCTTGGGCAGGCCCAGCGAGGCCTGGTAGGCCGCGTTGGTGCGTGCCGGGTCCAGCGCCAGCTGCACCGCCTCGGGCGAGATGCCGCCGTGCAGGAACAGGGTATCGCCGATCTTCAGCAGCACCGGGCGGGTGCGCAGCCACTGGCCGATCACCGAGTCGGCGCCATACAGTTGCGGGTAGCTGCGGCCGAGCAGCTGGGCGCTGCGCAGGTATTTCGGGTTGACGTAGCGCAGGTCGTCGTACAGCACCATGGTCTCGTGGTTGCCGAGCACGAAGTGCACCGCGCCGCCGGCGGCGGCCGCCTGCTGCTGCAGGCCATACAGCAGCCAGAAGGCTTCGGTTACCTGCGGGCCGCGGTCGAACACATCGCCGGCGATGACCAGGGTGTCCTTGCCCAGCGCCCAGCGGTCCTGTGCGTCGATGACCTTGTGGGCACGCAGCAGGCGCACCAGCAGCCCGTACTGGCCGTGGATGTCGGACAGCGCCACGATGCGCGGCACGGCCGGCAGCACGGAGACCGAAGGTGCATTCGGGGCGGCCACGTGCACGCTGTGTTCGTAGCCGCAACGCGGGGCGATGTCGGCGCCTGCGGCCTGCGTGGCAAGTGTGTGCGACTCGACCTTGTCGTCGCAGATCCAACTGGCCTGCAGCTGGTTGCCCTGGCGGAACACATAGGGGCCATCGGCCTGCACGTGGTCGGCGGGCGCGGCAACCTCACGGGCCTGCGTGGTTGCTGTGGCGCAGGCCAGCAGCGGCAACAGCAGGGCGGTCAGCAGGGAAGGGCGACAGCGCGACATCGGCGGCATCCAGCGGCGGAAACATCCGATGCTAACCGGCGCGGGCGTCCGTCGGTGTGCGCGAATGGGCGGATCAGGTGTCGCGCCCGTCGCCCTTGAGCTTGCGCACGCGGGTGGCAGTGGGCTGAAGCGGCTGGCCATCGCGCCCGCGCGGCTGCATGTAGGGCAGCGGCCGCCGCGTCGCCAATTCGATCAGCTGCGAATGGGCTTCGCCTGCACCGAAGCGATGGCGCTCCCCCCACTGGCGCAGTGCGACCAGCAGCGGGAACAGTTCCAGGCCTGCGGCGGTGAGCACGTACTCCTGGTAGGCCGATCCATCGGAGGCTGGCTGCAGCTGCAGGATGCCGGCCTCGACCAGCCGGCGCAGGCGGTCGCTGAGGATGTTGCGCGCCGCGCCGAGGCTGCGCTGGAAATCACCGAAGCGGGTGATGCCGTCGAACGCGTCGCGGATCACCAGCAATGCCCAGCGGTCACCGAGCAGGTCGGCACTGCGGGCTACAGGACAGGGGCTGTCGGCGTGCATGCTGGGTATCTCCGAATGTGGTTGCAGTTTAAAACCAATGGCGATAGCCTGCATCTGGTTTCAAATTGCAACCAAAAATGAGTGCCGCATCTATTCCCCGCCCGTTGCTGGTCCTGCTTGCGGTTGCCGCAGGCGCCAGCGTCGCCAACGTCTACTACGCGCAGCCGCTGCTGGATCAGCTTGCACGCGCCTTTGCGCTGGACCGGGCCGTGGCCGGCGCAGTGCTGGCTGCCACCCAGGCCGGCAGCGTGCTGGCGTTGCTTGGCCTGCTGCCGCTGGCGGACCGCGGCGACCGGCGACGCCTGCTGCGGCTGCAGTTGATCGCGCTGGTGCTGGCCCTGTTGTGGCTGGCGGCGTCACGCACGGCGAGCTGGCTGTTGTCGGGCATGCTGCTGGCAGGCTTGCTGGGCACCGCGCTGACCCAAGGCCTGATTGCCTATACCGCCATGCTGGCACCGCCCGAGCAGCGCGGTCGCGTGGTTGGTGTGGTGCAGGGCGGCGTGTTCATCGGCCTGCTGCTGGCGCGCGTGGTGTCCGGTACGGTGGCGGCGGCCTTTGGCTGGCAGAGGGTCTACCTGCTGTCAGCGGTGGTGATGGCGGCGTTGGCGGCGCTGCTGTGGCGGCGCCTGCCCGCAGTACCGGTGCCGTCGGTCCCTCCACGCTGGCGCGAGCTGCTGGGCTCGATGCTGGGCATGCTGCGCCGCGATCGAACGCTGCGCGAGCGCGGGCCGCTGGCATTGCTGCTGTTTGCCGGCCTCAATGTGTTCTGGGCGGCGGCACCCTTGCCGCTGTCGGCACCGCCGCTGCACTGGTCAACCGCAGCCATCGGCGCGCTCGGCCTGGCCGGCGTGGTCGGTGCGCTGATGGCGGCGCGGGTCGGACACTGGATGGACCGTGGTTTCGCGCATCGGGTCAGCCTCGGCGCGCTGTTGTTGATGCTGGTCGCGTGGTGGCCGCTGCTGGGCCTGCCGCATTCGCTGTCCCTGCTGTTGCTGGGTGTGGTCGTGCTCGACCTGGGCGGCCAGGCACTCCATGTCTCGAACCAGGCATCGTTGCTGCGTGCACCGGCAGAACAGCATGGGCGCCTGGTGGCGTTGTACATGCTGTTCTATGCGGTGGGCAGCGGTGCGGGAGCGGCGGCGGGGCCCTGGATGCAGGTGCGGCATGGCTGGCCCGCAGTGTGCCTGCTGGGGGCGGGCATCGCGTTGCTGGCGCTGCTGTGGTGGGCAGCATGGCGGGTGGTGGCGTTCAATGCATCGGCTGGCGCGCGAACCGGTAGAGTCGACTGTCGGTAGAGTCGACTGTCAGTCGACTGCTCTTCGTTCCGACGGCGAAAAATCCCGCGCTGCGCGCGATAGTCGACCAGCGGTCGACTCTACCTGTCCTGCCGTCATCGCTGCAGTGCACGCCGCCCCGGGGCTTCCTGCAGGTCCGCGCTGGCGACCACCACGCGGTTGCGGCCGCTGCGCTTGGCCTCGTACATCGCCGCGTCTGCGCGTGCCATCAACCGCTCGTAGTCCGGATGACCATCGTGACCGGCCACGCCGATGCTGGCGGTCAGTTCCAGCACCTGGCCATTGGCCAGCGCTACCGGTGATTGTGCGATCTGCCGGCGCAGGCTCTCGGCGATCACGGTCGCCTGCGACTCGCTGGCGGCCACCAGCACCACCACGAATTCTTCGCCGCCATAGCGGAACAGGTAGTCGCTGCCACGCGTGAGCTGGCCGAGCAGGCCGGCCACGTGCTGCAACGCACGGTCGCCGGCATCGTGGCCATGGCCGTCGTTGATTGCCTTGAAATGATCCAGGTCGAGCAGCAGCAGCGAGAACGGTGTGCGGTTGCGCGTGGCCAGCTCGATCTCCCTGCGCAGCACGGTGGGCAGGAAGCGACGGTTGAGCAGGTTGGTCAGCGCGTCGCTGCCGGCATCCAGTTCGCCGATGCGCTCGAACAGCAGCGTCATCAGGGTGCGGATGGCGGCCAGGTCCTCGCGGATGGCCGGCAGCACCGCCAGTCGCTGCGCCGGAGCATCGCCACTCGCGCGCTGCAGGTGGCCGTCAATGCGGGCCATCAACTGGCCCACCTGCTGCGTTTCGCTGCTTTCGCCGAAGCTGGAGATGCCCTTGTGGGTGAACCACAGGCCGAACTCCGAGGTGGCCAGGCTGGCGTTGTCGCTGGCCTGCACGTGGCCGGCGAGGGCGTAGAGCAGGGCGTTCTCCCAGTCCAGCAGCAATGCGCGCTGGCGCTCGCGTTCGGTACCGACGTTCTGTACCAGCGAGAACAGCCGGTAGGCGGCGTCGGCACGGGTGGAGCGCTCGCGCGCATGGGTGTAGGCCAGGGTCATGCCTTCCATGGCGATGTCCATGATCGCGCTGAAGCAGGCGATGGCGGCGAACGCGGTCGCGCTGTCGGGCGCGTCGTCCCGCAGGCGCACGAACAGCTCGTGCTTGAGCACGCGCGCACCGCGGGTGACCAGGTCGACCGGGATGCCGACCCGTGCGTGTACGTCGCCGATCACCCGCTGCGAGGCGACCGTGGTGGCGATGCCAGCGGCGTCGGTGGTCAGCAGCTGTACCAGCCAGCGCTGCATGGCCGGCTGCAGGCGCTGCTTGACCTGGTCGTGGGACAGGAAGCGGCGTGCGCGCCCGTCGTGCAGCAGCACTTCGTAAAAGCGCTGGGCCAGCGCGGGTGGGGCATCGGTGGCAGCGGCCTTGAGCAGCGCGGTGGCGGCAGGGCCGGCCTGTAGCAGGCATTGCTGCCAGGCCTCGGCCAGCGGCTGGCTGGCATCGTCCAGTTGGGGTGGTTCCACGTCGATCTCTGACTGCGTACGGCAAACCACGGGTATCGGCCGCGGCGGCATACGGTTGATGGCGGGGTAGCCGGGCAGTTTACGCGCGGTGCAGGCTTGCACGGTGCGCAAAGCACATCGACGCCGCTGCGGCAATGAGTGAACGCATTTGAGAATCACTCGCATTGATGGGAGAATGCGCGCACGGAGCGGGCTGCAGGTGCCTGCAGGACGGCTCCGCCTCCCCCCCCTCGTCGTTGCCTCAAGCCCTTTGCCAGAGGCCCCGCAGCCCTGCCAGAAGGTCCTGATCATGTCTCCTGCCGTTGTCCATTCGCCGCGCCCGCTGGCGCTTGCCGTTGCCGCCCTGCTGGCGGGCAGCGCCCTGACCGCCCAGGCCGAAACCGACGCCACCGATATCGACACGGTGCACGTCACCGCCTCGCAGATCGCGCGCCAGGCACTGGGCACCTCGACCATCACCGCCGAGGATATCGCCCGGCGCCCGCCAGCCAACGACATCGCCGAGCTGTTGCGGACCATGCCGGGCGTCAACCTGACCGGCAACAGCGCCTCGGGCCAGTACGGCAACAACCGCCAGATCGACCTGCGTGGCATGGGCCCGGAAAACACCCTGATCCTGGTCGATGGCAAGCGCATCGGCGCACGCGATGCCGTGCGCATGGGGCGCAGCGGCGAGCGCAATACCCGCGGTGACACCAACTGGGTGCCGGCGGAAATGATCGAGCGCATCGAAGTGCTGCGCGGCCCGGCGGCGGCACGCTATGGCTCCGGTGCCTCCGGCGGCGTGGTCAACATCATCACCAAGCGCCCGACCGGTGACCTGACCGGTGCGGTGGACCTGTATGGGCTGGTGCCCGAACACAGCGCCGAAGGTGGCAGCGAACGCGTCGGCCTGCAGCTGAGTGGGCCGATGACCGACACCCTGTCGTTCCGCCTGTACGGCAATCTCAACAAGACCGACGCGGACTCGCTGGAGCTCAACCGCCAGTACGCTACCAACCCCAACGCGGTGCCGCCGGCCGGCCGCGAGGGCGTCAAGAACCGCGATGTCAACGCGCTGCTGCGCTGGGACGTGACCGCCAACCAGGTGGTGGAGTTCGAAGCCGGCACCAGCCGCCAGGGCAACATCTACGCTGGTGATCGCGCGGTCAGCACCACCGGTACATCGACCGGTGTTGACCTGGCGGCACTGGCCGAGGGCGAAGCGGAGACCAACCGCATGTACCGCAACACCGGCGCGATCACCCATCGTGGCCGCTGGGGCGACGTGACCTCGCGGGTGACGGCCGCGGTGGAGGCGGTGAACAACTCACGCATCAACGAAGGCCTGGCCGGTGGCCCGGAAGGCAGCTTCAACGGCAGCGACTGGTCGACCTCGCGACTGCGCAACTACCAGCTGGACGGCGAAGTGAGCTTCCCGGCCACGCTGGGTGGTGCCGAGAACATCTGGACGCTTGGCTTTGAATACCTGGACAGCCGCCTGACCGACCCGTACTCGATGAGCCAGTCCAGCAGCAGCGGCGGCGGCATCCCGGGGCTGTCGGCCGATCGTGCGCGGGGCAAGGCCGATGCGCAGACCACCGCCGTGTTCGTCGAAGACAACATCTACCTGGGTGAGCGCTGGATCGTTACCCCGGGCCTGCGCTTCGACCACCACAGCCAGTTCGGCAACAACACCAGCCCCAGCCTCAACGCGCAGTTCCGCATCAACGGCGACTGGGTGGTGAAGGGCGGCATCGCCCGGGCGTTCAAGGCGCCGAACCTGTACCAGTCGAATCCGGACTATCTGTATTACACCCGTGGCAATGGCTGCCCGAATGCACTGCCGAGCCTGGGCTCCGGCTGCTACATGCGCGGCAATGCGGACCTGAAGGCGGAAACCAGCCTGAACAAGGAACTCGGCATCGAGTGGGCACCGCAGAGCGGCTGGCAGGCCTCGTTGACGTACTTCCATAACGACTACAAGGACAAGATCCAGGCCGGCTACACCCAGATCGCCCTGACTGCCGACACCAGGGGCCGCATCTTCCGCTGGGAGAACGCGCCGAAGGCGATCGTGCAGGGGCTGGAAGGCAACCTGGTAATCCCGCTGCTGGGCGAGCAGGGCAACCGCCTGAAGTGGAGCAACAACTTCACCTACATGGTGGAGAACGAGAACAAGCGCACCGGCCAGCCGCTGTCGGTGATTCCGAAGTACACCGTCAACACGATGCTGGACTGGCAGGCCACCGACAAGCTGTCGCTGCTGCTGACCGGCACGTTCTACGGCAAGCAGAAGCCGGCCACTACCAACATCAACAATGATCCGCGCTGCACCGGCACCTGCGACCCATCGATCGCACTGCAGGATCGCGGTGCATACAACATCTGGGGCGTGAGCGCGCGCTACAAGGTGACCGAGACGGTCAGCTTCGGCTTCGGCGTGAACAACCTGGCCGACAAGCGCCTGTTCCGCGAGGCCAACAGCAGCGATGCCGGCGCGGCGACCTACAACGAGCCGGGCCGCGCGTACTGGGCCAGCCTGCGCTTCGGGTTCTGACCCGATGAGGCCTGCGCCGGGGCGTTCCCCGGCGCAGCCTGAAGGCTACTTCACCTGCCGGCAATCGCGCAGGTGGACGCCACCGGTGTCCATCTTGTCGACCACGCCTTCCAGTTTCACCCAGTCGTTCTCGCGCAGGGTGGCGCCCAGCGCCATCTGATCCGGCGCCAGCGCACAGTGCACGGTGAAGTTGGCATTGTTGTCGTCGTTCGACTGGCGTCCGCCGATGCCACCGATGCCCTTCATTTTGGTGACCAGATAGCCCACCTCGAAGGTCTTGGCAAAGCGGTTGGGCTGGGCGGTGTACACCTGGCCATCGATGATGAAACGACGGCCGAAATACTTGACGAGCAACGGCTGGTACATCGCATCGGTATCCGGCGGGGTGCTGGTGCCGGAGAACAGCGCCCTGAGCGGTGCGGTGTTGATTTCCCGCTGCAGCCGCTTGGCGTCCTTGCCCATTTCGGTGGACATGCCGACCGCAGTGGCCTGGATCGGCTTGTCGAAACCGCTGGAGACACGCACGGCTTCCGCGATCGCCTCGCCTTCGGGGCCGGTCTTGAGCTTGTCCAGCCAGCCACACAGCGCGCTGCGTGCGTCCTCTTCCTTGGCGGTCTGCCCGCGTGACAGCTTGGTGCCAACCACCACGTTGCCGCCATTGGAGGCGGTGATGATGCTGACCAGCGGCATCTTGGTGTCGGTCTGCAGCACGTACATCTGGCCTTCGGTCTCGGTGATGACATCTCCGCTGACGAAGTTGTTGCCCTCATCAAGCGCTGCCTTGCGCAGCTGGCCCAGGGCGCTGCGGGGCTTCAGGCCGGGGAGGGTGACTTCGGAGGTGAAGAACTGGCCATTGCGGGGATCGCCTACCGCCTGGAAGTTCTGCTGGCAGGTCTTGGCCGAGGCGCTTGCGGCCGTGCCCAGCGCGCAGGCCACGGCGACGGCGACCCAGGGGGTCTTGGTAGTCCACATGTTCCGGATTCCTTGTGCTTGGGTGTCCATTGCGGGCAGCAACGCCGAAGCGGTCCGGCTGCCCGTTCCCCATCCAGAGGGGATGCGGTCATCATAGTGTGGCCCGGCACGGGCGCAAGCTGCGGCGAGCCGCGACGTGCAGTCTGCAATGTTATAAACACCGTGATAGTTTCCCCACGGCCGCCGGCGTAGCCTGCCTCCATCGCAAAGGAGCTGTTGCCATGGGCCACGACCACGATCACCTGCCATCCGAGATCCGCCACGAGAAACCCTTGTGGTGGGCGCTCGGCCTGACCTCCACCTTCCTCGTCATCGAAGTGGTGGGCGCGTTCTGGACCAACAGCCTGGCGCTGTTGTCCGACGCGGCACACATGGCCACCGATGCTCTGGCATTGATGATCGCGCTGGTCGCGGTGCGGCTGAGCCGGCGCCCGCCGGATGCGCGTCGCACCTACGGCTATGCGCGCCTGGAAGCGCTGGGCGCGATGATCAACGGCGCGATGCTGTTCGTGGTTGCCGGCTACATCCTGTGGGAAGCCGTCGGGCGCTTCAGCAAGCCGCAGGAGATCGCCTCCACCGGCATGCTGGTGATCGCCTCGGCCGGCCTGGTCATCAACCTGATCTCGATGCGCCTGCTGCAGGCCGGCAGCGGCGAGAGCCTCAACGTGAAGGGCGCCTACCTGGAAGTATGGGCGGACATGCTCGGCTCGGTGGCGGTGATTGCGGGTGCGGTGCTGATCCAGTTCACCGGCTGGAAGCCGATCGATCCGATCCTGGCGGTGCTGATCGGCCTGTGGGTATTGCCGCGCACCTGGGTGCTGATGCGCGAGGCGATCAACGTGCTGCTGGAAGGCGTGCCCAAGGGCATGGACGTGGCCAAGGTGCGCGACAGCCTGTCCAGCCATGCCGCGGTAATGGACGTGCATGACCTGCACGTGTGGGCGCTGGCCTCCAGCACGCCGGCGCTGACCGCGCATGTCGTGATGCGCGACGGCACCGATGCCGATGCGCTGCGCCGTGAGCTGAGCGGGCGCCTGCACGATGACTTCGGCATCGAGCACGTGACACTGCAGCTTGAAGCGGACCACTGCGGCGAAGCCTGTGGTGAGCCGGCGCCGGTGAAGGGCGGCGAGCATGAGGGCCATGAGGGGCACGACCACGACGAGGACGCGCAGGGCCATCGCGGTCACGTGCATCGTTGAATGGGATGTGCCGTCACGCGGATCGGGTGAAACCGGCCGGGCAAAACCGCATGGATGAAACCGCTTGGACGAAACCGACCGGGCGAAACCGCCTTGGTAGAGTCGACTGTCAGTCGACTGCTCTCCGCCGAGGCTGCGACGAAGCCCGCGCTGCGCGCGTTAGTCGACTGACAGTCGACTCTACCCTGTCGTCCCGACGCGACCGTGCAGGCTGCATCCGTCGAGAACAGCGAAGGTCATTCGTCCCGTCGCGAGGCCAGCCGATCCGCCAGCCGGGTCGGCTCCGGCAGCCGGTAACCGCGCAGGGTGCGCTGCACCCAGTCCAGCGCGGTATCGGCACTGACCCGATGGCCGCCGGCCACGAACAGCGGCTTGCAGCGCACCTTGCTGCGCAGCACCCAGCCGAGCTGCTCGTCACCGTCCATCAATGGCGTATGCGCGCCTGCTTCGGCACCTGGTTCGACGAACCGGCCCACCAGTTTCGACTTGGCCACGCCGATGCTCGGCAGGTCGGTGACCACGCCCAGATGCGCGGCCACGCCCAGTCTGCGCGGATGGCTGATGCCGTGGCCATCGACGAACACCAGATCCGGCGCCCGCGGCAGCAGTGCCAGCGCGGCCAACAACGCTGGCAGCTCGCGGAAGCTGAGCAGGCCGGGAATGTACGGCATCACCGTGGGAATGCGCGCTATTTCCTGCGCCACGGGCTGCAATGTCTTCGCATCCAGCAGGACCGCTGCGGCGCGGGTGGTGGCACCGTTGTCCTCAAAGCCCACATCCAGCCCGGCCAGCCAGCGCACGTCGTTGGGCAGGCGGTCCTGGCGCTCCACGCGGCCGGCCAGCTGGAGCTGCTGCGCGCGGGCCGCGGCGACGCTGCCTTCCCAGCGCCCGGGGTCGATCACCGTATTCATTGGCTGGAGCATCGCATGCGCGGCGCCACGGCACGGTGAGCGGCCGCCGGGGCTACAATGGCGGCCTGCCTTTCCTCGCGTTGGAGACCCTGCAGTGACCCGTAAACTCGTACTGTTGCGCCATGGCCAGAGCCAGTGGAACCTGGACAACCGCTTCACCGGCTGGGTCGACGTCGACCTGACCGAGCAGGGGCGCCGGGAAGCGGCCGCCGCCGGTCGCCTGATGCGCGAGGAAGGCCTGCAGTTCGACGTGGCCCATACCTCCGTACTGAAGCGCGCCATCCACACCCTTCAGGGTGCGCTGGCCGAGCTGGAGCAGGACTGGCTGCCGGTGAACAAGTCCTGGCGCCTCAACGAGCGTCACTACGGCGGCCTGCAGGGCCTGGACAAGGCCGAGACCGCCGCCAAGCACGGCGAGGAGCAGGTCAAGGTGTGGCGCCGTTCGTACGACATCCCGCCGCCGCCGATGGAGCTGGAAGATCCGGGCCACCCGATCCATGACCGCCGCTACGCCGGCCTGGACCGCAACGCGCTGCCGGGCACCGAATCGCTGGCCACCACCCTGGATCGCGTGCTGCCGTACTGGCACGACGCGATCGCGCCGCAGCTGAAGGACGGCAAGACCGTGCTGGTCACCGCCCACGGCAACTCGCTGCGCGCGCTGTACAAGTACCTCAACAATGTCTCGCGCGAGGAAATCCTCGAGCTGAACATCCCGACCGGCATCCCGCTGCTGTTCGAACTGAACGACGACCTGACGGTGCAGTCGTTCCGCTACCTGGGCGACCCGGAAGCGGCGCGCAAGGCTGCTGAAGCCGTGGCCAACCAGGGCAAGGCGAAATAAGTAGATACCCACCGTTGGTGGGTATTCTTCTGCTGGGTGTGTGCGGACCAACGGTCTGCACACATCCGCTTGCGACCACGGGCGTTCCCCCTGTGACCTTTGGCCGGTCCCTGTCGTGGGCCTCCCCGGCTACCCTGTGAAATTACCCGCAGGAGAGCCTCATGAACGTCCGCAACCTGGTCCCGCTGGGCCTGACCATCGCCATCGCTGCCTCGCTGGCGGCCTGTGGCAAGAACGAAACCGCACCGGCGGCCGGTGCCGACGCCAAGCCGGCCTTCGACCTGTCGCAGATCAAGACGCCGCTGATCTCGCTCAACAGCGCCGACCTCGATCCGGCCATCTCGGCCTGTACCGACCTCAATGGCTTCGTCAACAGCAAGTGGCTGAAGGCCAACCCGGTGCCGGGTGACCAGACCACCTGGGGCAGCTTCGAGATCCTGCGCGAGCGCTCGCTGGAAGTGCAGCACGCGCTGGTGCAGCAGGCCGCCGCCAGCCAGGCCAAGGCCGGCTCGGTGGAAGCCAAGATCGGTGACATCTGGAAGACCGGCAATGACGAAGCCAAGATCGAATCCGCCGGCCTCGCGCCGCTGCAGCCGCAGCTGGACAAGATCACCGCGCTGAACGATACCGCCGCCATCACTCAGTACCTGCGCGACAGCCAGGCCGAGGGCAAGGGCGTGCTGTTCTCGCTGTTTGCCAATGCTGATTACAAGGATTCGGCCAACGTCATCGCCTACGTCGGCCAGGGCGGCCTGGGCCTGCCGGAGAAGGGCTACTACTTCGACGATGCGCAGGCCAAGATCCGCGACGCCTACGTGGCCTACATCGCGCAGGTGCTGACCCTGTCCGGCGTGGACGCTGCGCAGGCGGCCGAGCAGGCCAAGGCCGTGATGGCCTTTGAAACCCGCCTGGCCAAGGCCTCGATGTCGCGCATCGAAATGCGTGACCCGGCCAAGCGCTACAACCCGCTCAGCGCCGCAGACGCCGACAAGCTGACCCCGAACTTCAGCTGGACCGCGCTGTTCGACACCCTGAAGGTGCCGGCCGCACAGAAGTTCTCGCTGGCCCAGCCGGGCTTCTTCGGTGAAATGGACAAGATGCTGGCCGATGTGCCGGCCAGCACCTGGCAGGCCTACCTGCGCTTCCACACCATCGACGACGCCTCGCCGTACCTGAGCAGCCAGTTCGAGAAGGCCAACTTCGAGTTCTATGGCAAGACCCTGCGCGGCCAGCAGGAAATGCAGCCGCGCTGGAAGCGCGTGCTGGAGTCGGTCAACGGTGGCATGGGTGAAGCCCTTGGCCAGCTGTACGTCGACGCCGTGTTCCCGGCCGAGTCGAAGGTGGCCATGCAGCACCTGGTGGAGAACCTGTCGCAGGCATTGAAGGCGCGTCTGGAGCAGTTGCCGTGGATGGGCGAGGAAACGAAGAAGAAGGCACTGGAAAAGTGGGCCAGCTTCACCCCGAAGATCGGCTACCCGGACAAGTGGCGTGACTGGGCGGGCCTGCAGACCAACGGCGACAGCTACCTCGGCAACATGCAGGCAGCGCGTGCGTTCAACTACCGCTACATGCTGGACAAGATCGGCAAGCCGGTGGACAAGACCGAGTGGGGCATGACCCCGCAGACGGTCAACGCCTACTACAACGCCACCAAGAACGAGATCGTGTTCCCGGCGGCGATCCTGCAGGCGCCGTTCTTCGACGCCAAGGCCGATCCGGCGCTGAACTACGGCGGCATCGGTGCGGTCATCGGCCACGAAATGATGCACGGCTACGACGACTCGGGCAGCCAGTTCGCCGCCAACGGCAATTTCGACAACTGGTGGACCGACGCCGACCGCAAGGCCTTCACCGAGCGTACCGACCAGCTGGTTGCACAGTTCGATGGCTACGAGTCGGTGCCGGGCGTGTTCGTGAAGGGCAAGCTGACCCTGGGCGAGAACATCGGCGACCTGGGTGGCCTGACCGTGGCCTACGACGCACTGCAGATGGCGCTGAAGGAAGACCCGAAGGCGAATGTGGAAGTGGATGGCCACAGCCAGGACCAGCGCTTCTTCATGAACTGGGCCACCGTGTGGCGCCGCAACTTCACCGACGGTGAGCTGCGCGTACGCCTGAACACCGACCCGCATGCGCCGGCCAACTTCCGAGCCAACGGTGCACCGTCGAACATGCCGTCCTTCGCTGCGGCGTTCCAGTGCAAGGCAGGCGACGCGATGGTGCGTGCCGACGACAAGCGCGTGGTGATCTGGTAACCGATCACCCGTGATGCGTGATGCGAAAGGCCCGGCGAACGCCGGGCCTTTTGTTTGCCGGCACGATGACACCGGATCGGTAGAGTCGACTGTTAGTCGACTATCGCGCGCAGCGCGGGATTTCTCGATCTGGACGAAGAGCAGTCGACTAACAGTCGACTCTACCGCCGGGTCGTTTCACGTGCCGGGAGTCGACCAACCGGTTCGACGGAATCCGCTTGGTAGAGTCGACCGTTGGTCGACTATCGCGCGCAGCGCGGGATTTCTCGATCTGGACGAAGAGCAGTCGACTAACAGTCGACTCTACCG
>NZ_JCAFSU010000024.1:0-44610 GCF_059369555.1 Stenotrophomonas sp. YJH_SMC_21 | reverse complement strand
GCGCTTCGGCACGCAGATCCGCGGTACCGACGTCGCCATCCGCAATGCCAACGACGGCATCTCGCTGGCCCAGGTCGCCGAAGGTTCGCTGACCGAAATCGGCAACAACCTGCAGCGCGTCCGCGAGCTGTCGGTGCAGGCGTCCAACGCCACCAACTCGGCCAGCGACCGCAAGGCCCTGCAGGCCGAAGTGACCCAGCTGGTCAGCGAAATCGACCGCGTCGCCAAGCAGTCGGACTTCAACGGCACCAAGCTGCTGGACGGCTCGTTCTCCAGCCAGCTGTTCCAGGTCGGCGCCAATGCCGGCCAGGCCATTGCCATCGACAAGACCATCGATGCCAAGGCCAATGCCCTGGGTGGTGCGATGTTCGATTCGGTCAGCTTCACCATCGCCGCTCCGGCAGACGGCGCAACCGGCGTGAAGGTCAGCGGCATGACCATCACCAACGGTGCAGGTTCGGCAATCAGCATCGCCGACATCGACGTGGCCGCCCAGGGCGGTGCCGATGGCACCAAGACCCAGGACGCCGCCACCAAGGCCATGGTCGCTGCGATCAATGCCAAGATCGGTGAGACCGGCGTCCTGGCCGAGGTCGACGCTGCCGGTGGTGGCAAGATCAACCTGAGCTCGGTCAAGGACAGCGTCGACAAGAATGGCGCCTTCCTCGGTATCGCCGTGGAAACCGGCACCTGGACCGGCATCGCCACCGGCCCGGGCGACATCACCGCCAGCACCACCGCAGTGGCCAAGAGCTTCGCCGACAAGATCGACGTGTCCACCGTGAAGGGCGCGCAGCAGGCGATGGAAGTGGTCGACAAGGCCCTGGGCGCGATCAACAGCACCCGCGCTGACCTCGGCGCCGTGCAGAACCGCTTCACCTCGGTGGTGGCCAACCTGCAGACCTCGTCGGAAAACCTGTCGGCTTCGCGCAGCCGCATCAAGGACACCGACTTCGCCAAGGAAACCGCAGAGCTGACCCGCACCCAGATCCTGCAGCAGGCCGGTACGGCCATGCTGGCCCAGGCCAACCAGGTGCCGCAGGGCGTGCTCAGCCTGCTGCGCTGATCCACGGCAAGAAGGCGCCGCTACCGTCGGGTCGAACCGACGGTAGCGGCAACCGGGAAGCCACGATGCACGAAGGCGCGGGCCATGCCCGGCCCGGGATCACTCCCGAACCGGCTTGGCATCGCCCGCTCCTGCGGACCTCTCTTTCAGCGCTGTACCTTTGACTGTACGTACCGGGCGGCTTCGTCTCCCCCCGATTGTCAGTAGCCTGATCCCTCCCCTGCATTGGGGGAGGGCTTTTTGCAGACTCCCGGCAGCCCGCGGTGAACCTACCCGCACCCTGCCCCAGCCTTCCTGCAACCCGCGTGCCAGAACCTGCGCCAGACCATTGGCACGGCACGTGCATCAACGAAGTCCTCAAGACCCAGCGGCGCAGGCCGCTATTTTCGTTGACGACGGGCCACCGCACGACGGCCAGGCCCGGATACCAGGAGAATCACATGGCAAGCTTTGGATACGGTGGCATTGGCTCGGGGCTCAACATCTCGGACATCGTCAACCAGCTGGTCGCAGCCGACCGCAAGCCCGCCGACAACGCGCTGAACCTGCAGCAGTCCAAGGCCAAGATGCAGCTGTCGTCGATCGGCACTGTCACTTCGGCCTTCGACAAGCTGAAGACCGCACTGACCGCACTGAAGGCCACCACGGCCTTCGATACCCGCACGGTGACCGCCACCGGCAAGGCACAGCCCGCCAACACCGACGACGTGCTGACGGCCTCGGTGGCACTGTACGACCTGGGCACGACCAAGGCAGCGGCCTCCAATGGCACGCATCAGGTGGAGGTGAAATCCCTTGCCACCGCGCACAAGCTGATTGCCAATACCTCGGTGGGGAAGACCGACACCTTCGGCGCCGGAACCTTGACGCTGACCGTTGGCGTTGGCGACAAGGCAAAGACGATGAAGGTCGAGGTGGAAGCCGGCGATACGCTGACCACCGTGCGCAACAAGATCGACGCCGCAGGCCGCAAGGAAGGCGTGCAGGCGACCCTGATCGCCTCGGGCGACAACCAGTACCTGTCGATCGCCCAGGAAAAGACCGGCGCCGCCAATGCCATCAAGCTCGAATACGGCGGCAGCGACCCGAAACTGACCGCACTGGTGGGCAGCCTCCAGGAAAACACCGCGGCAGCCGATGCCGAGCTGACCATCGATGGCGTCACGGTGGTCAGCGCCAGCAACACCGTGGCCGACGCCGTGCCGGGGTTGACCCTGAACCTCAAGGTCAAAGGCAAGAGCACCGTCGTGATCAGCACCGATACCACTGCAGCCACCAAGGTGATGCAGGAGTTCGTGACCGCCTACAACGCAGCCATCGCGGCGATCAACACCGAGACCAAGTACGACGCCAAGACCAAGGAAGCCGCCACGCTGACCGGCGACGCGCAGATGCGCGGTGCCTCCAGCCAGTTGCGCTCGGTGATGTCGGGTGTGTTGAAGGAACTGTCCGCCGATGGCCTGGACCCGAAGACACTGGGGCTCCAGACGCGCGGCTATCCCAACGCCGACGGCAGCCTGGTGCTGGACGCCACCAAGTTTGCCGCCGCGCTGGCCAGCCAGCCCGAGAAGATCCGCTCGGCAATCACCGGCGACACCGGCGGTGCCGGCACGCTCTACACCATGGTCGACGGCTACGTCAGTACCACGGTCGGCAAGGAAGGTGCCTTCGTCGCCCGCACCAAGGGCCTCAACACCACGCTGGACAACATCGACAAGCGCCGCAAGGACCTCGACACGCGCATGAAGAACGTGGAGGAGCGCTACAAGAAGCAGTTCATCGCGCTGGACAGCCTGATGGGCAAGCTGCAGCAGAGCAATACGTCGCTGCAGCAGCAGCTGGCACAGCTGAACCGCTAAAGGACTGCGTGCAACGCTCAAGTTTGGCGTGTAACGCACCGATAACGGACGCAACAGCAATCAACGCCGCACCGCCGGCAGCGGTCCCCACGACCGTCCGGCGGCACCCCGCGCAAGGAGAATCACGAATGTACGGTTCCAGCCGTCAATATGCCGAGCAGTACCGCCAGGTGGGAGTGACCAGTGCGGTCGCCGATGCCGATCCGCACAAGCTGGTGGCGATGCTGCTGGCCGGCGCGCTGGAGCGCGTGCGGCGCGCCCTGGCCAGCCTCGAGCGTGGCGACCAGGCCGGCAAGGGCAAGGCGATCGGCGAGGTCTGCGCGATCGTCGGCCACCTCAATGGCTCGCTGGATCATGAGGCTGGCGGTGAAATCGCCGGGAACCTGTCGGCACTCTACGACTACGTGCTGCAGCGCCTGACCGAGGCCAACCTGCACAACGACCGTGCCGCCCTCGATGAATCCCTGCAGTTGCTGGGCGAGATCGACAGCGCCTGGAATGCAATCCCGCAGGAACAGCGCCGCCCGGCCGCGGTGGCGCCATGAGCCTGCACGAACTGCACGCCCAGCTGGACGCCTTCGAAAAGGCCTTGGGCGAAGACGCCCTCGACCAGGCCGACAGCCTGCTCGACGGTCACGACAGCACGCTGCATGCCCTGCTCAGCCAGCCGCTGACCTCGGACGACCACGCACCGCTCAGTGCGCTGTTCGAGCGCCAGCAGAACCTGCTGGGCCTGCTGCGCCAGCGTCGCGATGCGGTGGCAGCACTGATGAATGACGGCCAGCGCTCTCTTCGCGCGGCCCATGCCTACCTGCAGGCAGAATCGCTGGCATGACCCAACTGCCGACAACGTCGCTGCACCATCCCGCCGAAAGCGAGCTGTTCGACGAAACGCTCAGCTGCGAGCTGGCACTGCCCGCCGAATTCCAGGCAGGCAGTGGCACCGGCCGTACCGGCAGTGCCGAGGGCCTGCTGCGCAGCCTGGCGCTGGTTGAAGACAGCCGCGTTGACGAGCATGACGACCGCAATGAAGCCAGCCTGCAATTGCAGCGGCTGGAGGCGAAGCTGGATCTGGCGATGGTGCTGCTTGGCCGCCTGGTCCGCCAGCAGGGCCAGGAACTGACCCTGCGCCCGGTGCGCTGGTCGCGCCGTGGCATCCGCCTGCAACTGGGCCCGCGCAGTGGCGCCAGCCCCGGCCAGGCGGGCCTGGTCCGTCTGCAGCCCAGTGATTGGCTGCCCGACCATATCGACCTGCCGGTGGAAGTGATTGCCGAAGCGGCCGATGGCGGCGGCGGCCACTATCTGTGGCTGCGCTTCCAGCGCCTTGGCGATGGCCTGGAAATGGCCATGGAGCGCCACCTGTTCCGCCTGCACCGGCGCCAGGTGGCCGAGGCACGCCGGGCGCGCTGAAACCTGCCACCATCACGCTTGGCGGGCAAGCCTTGGCGCGCCCGTTCAGCTAAGTTAAGGTGGACTCCCCTACACGGACCTGCTGCGTGCCTGTGCGAGTTCTCATCGTCGACGATCACACCCTGGTCCGCGCCGGCCTGGCGCGGCTGCTGCAGGGGTTTGCCGACGTGCAGCTGGTTGCAGAGGCCAGCAACGCCGAACAGGCGCTGCAGCTGGCCCTGCAGCACGCCCCGGACGTGGTCCTGATGGACCTGTCATTGCCTGGCCGTACGGGTCTGGAAGCGCTCAGCGATATCCGGCTGCGCGCGCCCGGTACCCGGGTGGTGATGATGACCATGCACGACGATGCCGCTCACGTGCGCGATGCCCTGGATCGGGGCGCGGTCGGGTTCGTGGTCAAGGATGCAGCACCGCAGGAGTTGGAACTGGCGCTGCGCGCCGCACACGCCGGCCAGGTGTTCCTGAGCCCGCAGATCTCCGCCAAGATGCTGGCACCGATGCTGGGCCGCGAGAAGCCCACCGGCATCGCCGCGCTGTCGCCGCGCCAGCGCGAGATCCTGCGCCGCATCGGCAAGGGTGAGAGCAACAAGGAAATCGCCGCCGACCTCGGCATCAGCGTCAAGACAGTGGAAACCCACCGCGCACGCATGATGGAGTCACTGGGCTGCCGTCGCGCCAACGATCTGCTGCTGCTGGCCGCGCGCCATCAGCACGAGCTGGAGTAAGCGCCAGCCTCGGCGTGACGAAGCGATGGCTGGGTAGAGTTGGCTGTTGGTAGAGTCGACTGTCAGTCGACTTGCGCGCGGAGCGCGGAACTTTTCCTTGGTCTGATCGGAGAGCAGTCGACTGACAGTCGACTCTACCGGTGATCGTCTCTATCGACAGCCGACGCAGCCAACCCGCACCCGGCGTCGAATTCCCGTCATCCCGACACTCCCCGACAGGAATCCGTACACGGTGCAGCCCGATCAATCCCGGCCTTGCACCGGAAATCAGCAACTTAGCAGCGATCATCGTCAACATTCCGCACCACTGTAGGGAATACCCCTACACGCCGTAAGGAAATTCACGAAGCTCCTCAGGAACCCCCCGATTCCGCCACCGCCGGATCAAAAGCAAGATGCGTTCCACAAGGCGCCGGGGAGCGGCGCCGGGGAACCACGATGAAGGCTGCACTCTCGACCCAGCTGGGCCAACAACTTCACCTCACCCCGCAGCTGCTGCAGTCGATCCGGCTGCTGCAGCTTGATGGCCTGCACCTGGAACAGGAAATCCAGCGCCTGCTGGACTCCAATCCCCTGCTGGAAATCGAAGAGCCCGAAGCACCGGCCGCCGACGCCACCGACGTTGCCACCGCGACGCTGGAAACCGCCGCGTTCGACGAGCTGCCGGAGTCGTCGATGTGGGACGTGGCCGGCGCCAGCTGGCAGGACGGCGACGACGACCGCATGGCGCGCATCGCCGCCGGCGAATCCACCGACCCGCAGCTGCGCGTGCTGCAGCGCCTGTCGCTGGACATGGATGATCGCCAGCTGGCAGTGGCCGCATTCTGGCTGGACCACTGCGACGAGGCTGGCTACCTGCAGGCGCCACTGGGCCAGCTGCAGCTGCTGGCCAGCGCCCAGTTCGACATCGACGCCGACGGCGTCGAAGCCATCCGCCAGCAGCTGCTGCACGGTGACCCGGCCGGCATGGCCGCCCAGGACCTGCGCGAGGGCCTGCAGGCGCAGCTGCGCAGCCTGCACGGCGCGGTGCCTGCCCGCCACCTGGCCACGCGCATCCTGGACGGCGCGCTCGATGCGCTGGCCGCACATGATTACCCCGCCCTCGCCCGCCAGCACGACGCCGAGATCGACGATGTGCGCGAAGCGGTACGCCTGATCCTGTCGCTGCAGCCACGCCCAGGCGACAGCCTGCTGCCGGAACGCAATGCCGTTGTGGTTCCGGATGTGGTCGCCTGGCACGCCGATGGCCAGTGGAAAGTGGCATTGAACCCGGCCACCAGTCGCCGCGTCTCCATCAACAGCCAGTACGAACAGGCGCTGGCAGAGACCAGTGAGGCCGCCCCGGCACTGCGCGAGATGCTGCAGGAAGCGCGCTGGTTCAGCCGCGGCCTGTCGATGCGCTACGACACCCTGCTGCGCACCGCGCGGGTGATCGTCGAGCGCCAGGCCGCGTTCCTGGTGCGTGGCGAGGAAGCCATGGCACCGCTGACCCTGAAGGAAGTGGCCGAGGAAATCGGCATGCACGAGTCCACCGTCTCGCGCATCACCACCGGCAAGTTCCTGCAGACCCCGCGCGGCACCTTCGAACTGAAGCACTTCTTCGCCGTCCGACTGGAAGGCGCCAGCGTCTCCGGGCAGGCGGTCAAGGCCATGGTCCGCCGCCTGATCGACGCCGAACCGGCCGGTCGGCCACTGGCCGATGAGGCGATCGCCGGCCTGTTGTCACGCCAGGGGGTGAACATTGCCCGCCGAACCGTCGCAAAATACCGGGAACAACTGGACATCGCCCCGGCCCGTGAACGGCGCCGGCTCGGCGCCAGGCAACCACAGCTGGCCCGGGTGGGCTGAAAAGGATGTTGCACATGAACAAGCTTACCGTCCTGCTGGTCGATGACCACGAGGGCTTCATCAACGCGGCAATGCGCCACTTCCGCAAGATCGACTGGCTGCAGATCGTCGGCAGCGCCGGCAACGGCCTGGAAGCGATCGAGCGTTCGGAAACGTTGCGCCCGCAGGTCGTATTGATGGATCTGGCAATGCCTGAGATGGGCGGCCTGCAGGCCACCCGCCTGATCAAGTCGCAGGACGACGCACCGTACATCGTGATCGCCAGCCACTTCGACGACGCCGAGCACCGCGAGCACGCGCTGCGTGCCGGTGCCGACAATTTCGTCAGCAAGCTGTCCTACATCCAGGAAGTCATGCCGATCCTGGAAGGCCTCAGGGAGGAACAGTCGTGAGCGAATCGCGCATCCTTGTGCTGGACAACGACGCCGTGCGTGCAGAGCGCACCGTTGCCCTGCTGGAGTTCATGGACTTCAACCCGCGCTGGGTCTCCGACGCGGCCGACTTCGATCTGGGCCGGCAGCGCCAGAACGATTGGATGGCAGTGATCGTCGGCAGCCTAGACGACAACGCCGCCAGCACCGCACTCTACAACTGGCTGGGCGGCAGCAGCCTGCCACCGCCGGTACTGCTGGCCGACGGTGATGCCGCAGCCTTCGCGCAGCAGCACGGCCTGCACGAAGCCAACATCTGGCCGCTGGAGACGCCGCTGCGCCACGCGCAGATGGAAGCCCTGCTGCGCCGCGCCAGCCTCAAGCGCCTGGATGCCGAGCACCAGGCCGGTGCGGCGCAGGAGCAGGGACCGACCGGCAACGGCCCGGCGGTCACCGCGCTGCGCACCATGATCGAGCAGGTCGCCGCGTTCGACACCACCGTGCTGGTGCTGGGCGAATCCGGCACCGGCAAGGAAGTGGTGTCGCGCGCCATCCACCAGCGCTCGCCGCGCCGTGATGGCCCGTTCGTGGCGATCAACTGCGGCGCCATTCCGGCCGACCTGCTGGAAAGCGAACTGTTCGGTCACGAAAAGGGTGCCTTCACCGGCGCATTGACCGCGCGCAAGGGCCGCTTCGAGATGGCCGAAGGCGGCACCCTGCTGCTGGACGAAATTGGCGACATGAGCCTGCCGATGCAGGTGAAGCTGCTGCGCGTGCTGCAGGAACGCAGCTTCGAGCGCGTCGGTGGCAACCAGACCATCCGCTGCAACGTACGTGTCGTGGCCGCGACCCACCGTGATCTGGAAACCCGCATCGCCGAAGGCAAGTTCCGTGAGGATCTGTTCTACCGCCTCAACGTGTTCCCGATTGAAGTACCCGCGCTGCGCGAGCGTCGCGAGGACCTGCCGGCACTGGTGGAAACCATCGCCGCACAGCTGGCGCGAACCGGCCGTGGCGAAGTGCGCTTCACCCCGGAAGCCCTGCAGGCACTGGCCGGCTACGAGTGGCCGGGCAACGTGCGCGAGCTGACCAACCTGGTCGAGCGCCTGGCCGTGCTGCATCCGGGTGGATCGGTGCGCGTACAGGACCTGCCGGCCCGCTACCGTGGCGATGCCGCGCTGGCCGCGGTCGCTACGCCGGCGCCGGCACAGCCCGCCACCAGCGAAGAGCGACTGGACCTGCGCAGCTTCTCGTTCCACACGCCCGGCAGCGGCAACCAGCCGGCGCTGGAGCACGGCATCGCCGTCAATCGCCCGGCGGCACCGGCCGCCCTGCCCGACGAAGGCATGGACCTGCGCAACCACATGGCCAACATCGAACTGGGCCTGATCAACGAAGCACTGGAACGCACCCAGGGCGTGGTCGCCCACGCCGCCCAGCTGCTCGGCCTGCGCCGCACCACCCTGGTGGAAAAGCTGCGCAAGTACGGCATCGAACGCGAGCAGGCCGAACTGGCCGGCTGAAGCGCGCTACCAGCATGAAGGGGGCACGAACGCCTGGGCTTGCCCGGGCGTTGGTGTTTGTGGGATTTGCAACTATTCCCAATGCGCTTCGCTCCGGGACGCAATAGCCTCAAGGGTTGCGATTGCCACCGAGGAATGTCATGAGCGAGACCTTTGAAGGCTCCATGCAGGAAATACTGGAATCAATGCTGAGCGTTTGCCTGGAGTACGGAGAGAATCGCGTGGATGGTGTGTACCTGTACGGCGCAGCGGAAGCTGGTACTTCCTCTGCAGACGTCTTCTATGAAATAGGTAGTGGCATCTACAGGATTCACGAGTTGAACGACTCTCCCCTCACCCGGGATGGGCAGCAGTTTGATGTATCAGATGACCGTGGGTTCGCCTTGCTGAACCATCTTCTGGACGACTTTGACCGCTTGATTGAGCTTCATGAAGGTCACAATCGGGAGCCTCCTACCCAGCTAAAGGCGCACTTCGACGCCGTTACTGGAAAGCTAAGCCTCAAGTTCAGCCATGACCTTCATTTCACTAATACCGAGGATCTCCTACCGAGTGACTTTTTCGAAGCGTGGCTCCAGGAAGTGAAGGAGCGCACCTCAAACGCCAATGTCGACGGTTAGCCGGGAGCGCAATTCCGGAACGAAGATGAGGCCACCGTGGTCAGCTGACCCCGTTTCATTTGCACGTTTTCCTAGAGACAACGCAGCCACAGTGCGGTGCATTGCAGGGACACCCCAAGGAGCTCCCACCATGCACCGCACCACCCTGCTCGCCGCCCTGCTCTTCCCGGTCCTGGCCACTGCCGCCAACTGCTCCCTGCCGACCACTCTGGACCAACGCCAGTTCACCAACCTCAGCGACCCGCTGTACGCACCGGACAACCCCAACGCCGGGCGCATGGTGCAGGTCAGCTTTGACAACAACCAGTACGTGTTGGACATCCTCGGCACCGACCTCCGCATCGGCGGTAGCTACCGCTATCAACGCCTGGCCCCGCATATCGCGGAAATCCAGATGACCGAGGCCTACCCGGCCGGTCCCGCCCACTACACCCTGCTGCTGACCTGCCAGAGCGACCACCAGGGCCGCTTCATCTACACCCAGCACGACGGACCCATTGCCCCGCTCCAGCGCCAGAATTCCGGCCGCTGGACCCTGCAGCCGTAGGCCAGAAAACCGACGCCGGTTAAATGGCGCCACGACCGGAGTCAGAGCCCGTTGCGTTGCAACGGGATCCGACCCCGTGCCGACCAACGGTCGGCACCCACCATCATCAGAAGCACCATCAGAAGCACCATCAGACGCAGGTTCCAACAGATCGCGGCCACCTGTCGAAGGCGGGGTGGGTCCGGTTGCGGGGGCGTGAGCGCCATGGATGGCGCGACCGAGCCTCCATGGACGGATTTACGGCGTCCCCCGTAACCGGACCCAGCCCGCCAACCATCAGTAGCCCCGCTTTTGCTGTTGCTTCGGCCGTTGCCGCTGAGGTTGCCGGCCAGCGGCCGGCACTACCGCGGGGAGCGGGGTGCAACCCCGCACGCACATCCAACCTCCTCACTTCACTGAATCGAAAACCGGTTTCGGCACGGCACTTGCACTGGCTACAGCAGACAACCCCATCCCTGTTTCTGGAACCGTTGCAGATGTCCCACTCCGTCACTTCGATCCTTTCGCAGATCCGCTCCTATCAGACCCAGATGGGACAGCCGGCGCTCAACCCGCTGGGCGAAACGCCTCGCAGCAACGCCCTGCCGGGCACGGTGCTGGACGCACCGCAGGCCCAGCCGGCCAGCTTCACCGAAACCCTGCGTGGTGCGATTGCCGGCGTCAACGATGCGCAACAGAAATCCGGCGCCCTCGCCAAGGCCTTCGAAATGGGCGACCCCAGCGCCGACCTCGCCAAGGTGATGGTCGCCTCGCAGCAGTCCCAGATCGCCTTCCGCGCCACCGTGGAAGTCCGCAACCGTCTCGTCCAGGCTTACCAGGACGTGATGAACATGCCGCTGTAAGGAATAGAGACGCATGGCACTGACGCTCTCCAAGGACAGCCTGAACGCCGAAAAGGCCGGGCAATGGTTCGACCGCCTGCAGAGCCTGCAGATCACCCGTCGGCTGGGCCTGATGGCAATGATCGCGGTGGCGGTGGCGGCAGGCCTGTCCGTGTTCTTCTGGTCGCAGAAGCCGGGCATGGTCCCGCTGTACACCGGCCTGGACCAGAAGGCCACCGCTGAAGCGACCGACCTGCTGCGCGCCGCGCAGATTCCGTTCGCGCTCGACCCGGCCACCGGTGGCATCACCGTGCCGGAAAAGAACCTGCACGACGCCCGCCTGAAGCTGGCCGGTTCCGGCCTGACCGACAGTGGCAAGCTCGGCTTCGAGCTGATGGAACGCGACCCGGGCTTCGGCGTCAGCCAGTTCGTCGAAAGCGCGCGCTACCAGCACGCGCTGGAAACCGAACTGTCGCGCACCATCAACACGCTGCGCCCGGTGCGCGATTCGCGCGTGCACCTGGCCATTCCCAAGCCCAGCGCCTTCACCCGCCAGCGCGACGTAGCCAGTGCCTCGGTCACCCTGGAACTGCGTGGTGGCCAGCAGCTGGAACGCAGCCAGGTGGATGCCATCGTGCACATGGTTGCGGCCAGCATCCCGGATCTCGCGCCGGAGCGGGTGACCGTGGTCGACCAGAGTGGGCGCATGCTCAGCATCACCGACCCGAACAGCGAAGCGGCGGTCAACGCTGCCCAGTTCGAGCAGGTGCGCCGCCAGGAAACCTCGTTCAACCAGCGCATCCGCGAGCTGCTGGAACCGATGACCGGCCCTGGCCGCGTCAACCCGGAAGTGAGCGTGGACATGGATTTCTCGGTGACCGAGGAGGCCCGCGAGCTCTACAACGGTGAGCCGCAGAAGCTGCGCAGCGAGCAGATGAGCGAGAACACCACCAGCACCCCTGGCCCGCAGGGTGTGCCGGGTGCCACCAGCAACAGCCCGCCGGGCCAGCAGGCTGCACCGGCCACCGCGCAGACCCCGACCGAAAGCAGCAAGAACGCCACCCGCAACTACGAGCTGGACCGCACCCTGCAGCACACCCGCCAGCCGGCAGGCCGCATCAAGCGCGTCTCGGTGGCGGTGCTGGTGGACAACGTGCCGCGCGCCGGCGCCAACGGCAAGATGAGCCCGCAGCCGCTGTCGGCCGCCGAACTGACCCGCGTCGAAGCGCTGGTCAAGCAGGCCGTCGGCTTCAACGCCGAGCGTGGCGATACCGTGTCGGTGATGAATGCCCCGTTCGTGCGGGATACCACGCCGGTCGAAGGGCCGGCCTGGTGGGAACTGCCGTGGGTGCACGATGCCGGCCGCATGCTGCTCGGCGCGGTGGTGGTGCTGGCGCTGCTGTTCGGTGTGCTGCGCCCGGCACTGCGTGCGATCACCGGCCAGAACAAGAAGAACGACGAACCGGCACTGGAACCGCATACCGCGGACGTACAGCTGGTCGATGACGATGGCATGCCGCTGCCGGCGCTGGGCGCCGACCGGACCAGCCTGGCCGGACCAGACGCACTGGCCCTGCCGGTGGATTCTTATGAGGAACGACTGCGGATGGCGCGTGAAGCCGTGAAGACCGACTCCAAGCGCGTGGCCCAGGTGGTCAAGGGCTGGGTGGCCAATGACTGAGGCACAACTGACCGGCGTACAGCGCGCGGCCGTGCTGCTGCTGTCCCTGGGTGAGCTGGATGCGGCCGAAGTGCTGCGCCACATGGAACCCAAGGAAGTGCAGAAGATCGGCATCGCCATGGCCACCATGACCGACATCACCCGCGAGCAGGTGGAACGGGTGATGGACCAGTTCGGCCAGGAGCTGGGCTCGAAGACCTCGCTGGGAGTGGGCTCGGACGACTACATCCGCAACATGCTGGTGCAGGCGCTGGGCAGCGAGAAGGCCGGCAACCTGATCGACCGCATCCTGCTCGGCCGCAACACCACCGGCCTGGACGCGCTGAAGTGGATGGACCCGCGTGCGGTGGCCGACCTGGTGCGCAACGAGCACCCGCAGATCATCGCCATCGTGATGGCGCACCTGGAAACCGACCAGGCCGCCGACGCGCTGAAACTGCTGCCGGACCGTACCCGCGTGGACGTGCTGCTGCGCATCGCCACCCTCGACGGCATTCCGCCTAACGCACTCAATGAACTCAACGAGATCATGGAGCGCCAGTTCGCCGGCAACCAGAACCTGAAATCGTCCAACATCGGCGGCGTGCAGTGCGCGGCCAACATCCTGAACTTCATGGACAGCGGCCAGGACCAGGCGATCCTGGGAGAAATCGCCCGCATCGATGCGCCGTTGAGCAACCGCATCCAGGACCTGATGTTCGTGTTCGACGATCTGGTCGACCTGGATGACCGCGAAATGCAGCTGGTGCTGCGCGAAGTGAGCGGCGAGCGCCTGGGCCTGGCCCTGCGCGGTGCCGACATCAAGGTGCGCGACAAGATCACCCGCAACATGTCGCAGCGCGCGGCCGAAATCCTGCTGGAAGACATGGAAGCTCGTGGCCCGGTGCGCCTGTCCGACGTGGAAGGCGCACAGCGCGAGATCCTGGCCATCGTCAAGCGCATGGCCGATGAAGGCACCGTCACCATCGGTGGCAGCGCGGAGGCCATGCTGTGAGCAACGTCGTGCGCTGGCTTGCCCCGGACCTGCTGGCCCAGCCCGAACCGGTGCTGGAGCAGGAGGACGCGTTCGAACTCACCGAGCCGGACCCGGAACACGAGCCGGAGCCGCCGCTGCAGCTGCCGACCCTGGAGGAAATCCAGGCCATCCAGGACAGCGCCGAGAAGGAAGGCTTCCAGCACGGCCATGCTGAAGGTTACGGCCAGGGCCAAGCCGAAGTGCGTCGCCTCGCCGCGCAGATCGAAGGCATCCTCGACAACTTCAGCCGACCGCTGGTGCGGCTGGAGAACGAAGTGGTCGGCGCACTGGGCGAACTGGCGGTACGCATCGCCGGTGCGCTGGTCGGCCGCGCCTACGAAGCTGACCCGGCACTGCTGGCACAGCTGGTCGGTGAGGCCATCGACGCGGTGGGTGGCAGCACCCGCGAGGTCGAAGTGCGACTGCACCCCGACGACATCGCCGCCCTCGCCCCGCTGTTGAGCCTGCCGCCACAACAGCGCCTGGTGCCAGACACCAGCCTCAGCCGCGGCGATCTTCGCGTGCACGCCGAAGCCGTGCGCATCGACGGCACCCTGGAAGCCCGCCTGCGCGGCGCGCTGGACGCGGTGATCCGCCAGACCGGAGCCAATGCATGAACCCCGATCCGCAGCCGACGCCGCCACCGGCCGACTGGGCCATGGCCCGCAACCTGCGCCTGGCCCGTCGCCTCGATGGACTGCGCGTGGATACCGCCCATGGCCGTGGCCTGATCCGCGAAGGCGTGCTGCGCCGCGCGGTCGGACTGACCCTGGAAGCCGTCGGCTGCGAGGCGCCGCTGGGGGCCAGCTGCAAGGTGGAAGTGGTCGACGGCGGCTGGGTCGATGCCGAAGTGGTCGGCTTCGCCGGCGAGCGCACTTACCTGATGCCCAGTGCCGAGCTGCATGGCCTGTTGCCCAACGCCCGCGTGGTGCCATCGGCGCGCCGCGGTGGCGTGGAAGTGGGCGAAGGCCTGCTTGGCCGCGTCATCGACAGCGATGGCGTGCCGCTGGACGGCAAGGGCCCGATCCGCGCCGAAGGCCATGTCGGCATGGCCGGCGTGTCGATCAATCCACTGGCGCGTGAACCGATCACCCAGCCGCTGGACGTGGGCGTGCGCGCGATCAACGCGCTGCTGCCGATCGGCCGCGGCCAGCGTGTCGGCCTGTTCGCCGGCTCCGGCGTCGGCAAGTCGACGCTGCTGGGCATGATGACCCGCTACACCGCCGCCGACGTGATCGTGGTCGGCCTGATCGGTGAACGTGGCCGCGAAGTGCGCGATTTCGTCGAGACCACGCTGGGCGAGGAAGGCCTGCGCCGCGCCGTGGTAGTGGCCAGTCCCGCCGACCGGCCGCCGCTGGCGCGCCTGCACGGTGCCTACCGCGCTACCGCCATCGCCGAATGGTTCCGCGACCAGGGACTGAACGTGCTGCTGCTGATGGACTCGCTGACCCGCTTTGCCCAGGCGCAGCGCGAGATCGGCCTGTCGGTGGGCGAGCCGCCGACCACCCGCGGCTACCCGCCGTCGGTGTTCGCCAAGCTGCCGGCACTGGTCGAACGCGCCGGCAATGGCGCCAAGGGCCGTGGCTCGATCACTGCGTTCTACACGGTGCTGACCGAGGGCGATGATCCGCAGGACCCGATCGCCGATGCGGCGCGCGCGATCCTCGACGGCCACATCCTGCTCTCGCGGCGCGTGGCCGACAGCGGCCTGTACCCGGCCATCGACGTCGAATCGTCGGTCAGCCGCGTGGTCACGGAAATCGCCGACGAGCCGTGGCGCCTGCGCATCCGCAAATTGAAGCGACTGGTCTCGGCCTACTCGGCCAACCGTGACCTGATCGCCATCGGTGCCTACCAGCGCGGCAATGACGCGGCCACCGACGAAGCCCTGGAACGCTGGCCGGAAATCGTGGAGTTCCTCGGCCAGGACGTTGCCAAGGCCGCAGATCTCCCGCACAGCCAGGCGGCGCTGCAGCGCCTGGTGGAACAAGAGAGTTAAGCCATGAACCAGTCCAAGCGCATTGATCCCCTGCTCAAGCGGGCCCAGGAACACGAGGACGCGGTTGCCCGCGACCTTGCCGAACGCCAGCGCGTGCTCGATACCCATCTATCGCGACTGGACGAACTGCGCCGCTACGCCGAGGAGTACGCCAACGCTCAGATGGCCGCCACCAGCCCGGCGCAGCTGCTGAACCGACGCGCTTTCCTCGACCGGTTGGACAGTGCCGTCGAACAGCAGCAGGCCACGGTCAATGGCAACCGCGAAAAGGTGGAAGCCGAGCGCGCCCGGCTGATCCTGGCCAGCCGTGACAAGGCCGTGCTGGAACAGCTTGCCGCCAGCTACCGCGCGCAGGAAAAAGTGGTGACCGACCGCCGCGACCAGCGCGAGATGGACGATATCGGTGCGCGCCGCGCGCGCCTGGTCCAGGCCGAAGACCAGGACGGCACCGAGCAGGGAGGTCGCTCGTGATGCCCTCCCCACTCGCCGGCAGTGCCAACCCTGCCACGCCGGCCACCAGCAACAGTGCGGCGCGCGCCCCGCGCAGCGAAGGCGGAAAGGACTTCAGCCAGCTGCTGCAGGACGGCGCGCCCTCTGCACCCGCCCCTGCCGGCAGCGCCACCACGCCGTCGCCATCCACGTCGAGCCAGCCGTCGACCACAGACAGCAGTGGCCAGGCACCAGGCGAACGCAGCGACGCCGAAGCGGTAACCGCTGAAGCGCCGCCGCCAGCGCCCGTTGCCGTGACCCCGGCTGCACCCGCTACCGATAAGGACAAGCCCGCCGCGACCGAAGACGCCCCTTGGCCGCCGCTCGGTCTGGCCGGCCTGGTGCTGGCGATGCCGACGCCCGTGGATCCGGCCGCTGCCCTGCCGACCACCGCTGCACCGTCGCAGGCCAGCGACGGCAGCGCACTGCCAGTTGCCCCTGCCGCGAACCCGGCACTGCCTGCAACCGCGCCAGCAGCGGCCACCGCAGCGACGGCCGACGGCAAACCGGCGGCGACCAGCGCGGACGATGCCAGCGCGCTGCCACTGCCGGAGATGATCCTGCCCGGCAAGCGCAGCGAGCGCGGCGAAGGCAGTGACGTGGCCGCCGTTGGCGACCGCACCAGTGCACCACTGCTGCATGCACCGGCGGGGGCCGCCGTACAGGACATGAAGGCGGCGCTCGCCACCGGCAACGCGATCTTCAATGGCGAACCCACACCGAAGCCGGTGCTGGGTGACGACGGCTTCGACCAGGCCATCGGCGCACGCCTGGGCTGGCTGGCCGACCAGAAAATCGGCCACGCCCATATCCGCCTGAGCCCGGACGACATGGGCCCGGTGGATGTTCGCCTGCAGTTGAACGGCGACAAGGTGCATGCCAGCTTCAGCAGCCCGCACGTGGATGTGCGGCAGGCGCTGGAAAGCAGCCTGCCGCGCCTGCGCGAGCTGCTGGGCGAACAGGGCTTCCAGCTGGCACACGCTGATGTTGGCCACCAGGCCCCGGGGGGCGACGGCAATGCGTCGGGAGCATCTGGCAACGGTGGGACCGCCGGTGACGGAGAACCGTCGCCCGGCGACACCAACGTGTCGTCCGCGCAGCTGATCCGCCAGCGCGGGTTGCTGGACGCCTACGCCTGACTGGCGTGCCAACCAAGGTTGGCACCCACCAGGGCGGGGCGGTTGGCGCCTATCAGGACACCGGGGCAATGGAGCCGCACCGGCCAGTATCGCGTTGGTGGGTGCGGAGCTTGCTCCGCACGGCCCCACCGCCCCCCGACGGAATTCCGTCGCACCCCTCTGCCCCGCCTTCGGCACACCCCTTGCATATCCCGGTGAAGCAACCCTCAGGAGCTTCACCCCGTGGCCGCAGCCGCTGACAAAACCAAGAAGACAGCCGAGAAGGACAAGGCCGCCAAGCCGCGTAGTCCGATCCTGATCACCGCGCTGGTGGCCGTACTGGCCGCCGCTGCCGCCGGTGGCGGCGTCTGGTTCTTCACCCAGTCCATGCACGAAGACAAGGCCGCGCAGGCCCCGAAGAAGACCGCGACCCCGGCACCGGCCCAGTATTTCGCGCTGGACCCGGCCTTCGTGGTCAACCTCAACGGCCCGGTCGATGGCCCGCGCTACCTGCAGCTGGAAGTGCAGCTGATGACCCGCGACCCGTCCGCGCTGGAAGCGATCAAGACCCATGCACCCGCCATCCGCGCACGCCTGCTGATGCTGTTCTCGCAGGTCAGCCCGGACCAGATCGCCGATGTCGCCGGCAAGCAGAAGCTGCAGGCTGCGTCGCTGGCCGAAGTGCAGAAAGTGCTCAAGGCCGAGACCGGCAGCAATGGTGCCGACGACCTGCTGTTCACCAGCTTCGTGACCCAGTAAGGGCCCACCGATGAATGATCTGTTGTCCCAGGACGAGATCGATGCCCTGCTCCACGGCGTGGACAGTGGCGCGGTCGAAACCGATCCGGAACCGCCGTCAGGCGAAGCGCGCTCGTACGACTTCGCCAGCCAGGACCGCATCATCCGCGGTCGCATGCCAACCCTGGAAATGGTCCACGAGCGTTTCGCGCGCCTGTGGCGGATCGGCCTGTTCAACCTGATCCGTCGCTCGGCCGAGCTGTCGGTGCGCGGCATCGAGCTGATCAAGTTCAACGACTACATGCACTCGCTGTATGTGCCGACCAACCTGAACCTGATCCGCTTCAAGCCGCTGCGCGGTACCGGCCTGATCGTGTTCGAGCCGACCCTGGTGTTCGCCATCGTCGACAACTTCTTCGGTGGCGACGGGCGCTACCCCACCCGCATCGAAGGCCGCGAGTTCACCGCCACCGAAATGCGGGTGATCCACCTGCTGCTGAAGCAGACCTTCGCCGACCTGCGCGAGGCCTGGGCACCGGTGATGGACGTCGACTTCGAGTACATCAACTCGGAGATCAACCCGCACTTCGCCAACATCGTGACGCCACGCGAATACGTCGTGGTGTGCCGCCTGCACGTCGAACTCGATGGCGGCGGTGGCGACATCCACGTCACCCTGCCGTATTCGATGCTGGAGCCGATCCGCGAGCTGCTCGACGCCGGCATCCAGAGCGACCGCAACGACCGCGACGAGAGCTGGGGCAAGACCCTGCGTGAACAGCTCAACATCGCCGAAGTCACCCTGTCCAGCGTACTGGCCAGCAAGCGCATGACCCTGCGTGACCTGACCCAGCTGAAGGTCGGCGACATCCTGCCGATCGAGCTGAGCCCGCAGGTGCCGGTGTGCGTGGAGAACATCCCGGTGTTCACCGGCGAGTTCGGCATCGCCAACGGCATGAACGCCGTGAAGATCACCGCTACCCATCCGCCGGGCACCCGCCCGCGCGTACCCGTCATCCAGGAAGACCCGCAATGAACGATATCGACGCCCTCGAACCCACTCCGGCCCAGTTCAGCAGCCTGCAGGCCGATGAGGCGAACGGCCCGGACCTGAACCTGGACGTGATCCTCGACGTACCGGTGACGCTGTCGCTGGAAGTCGGTCGCGCGCGCCTGCCGATCCGCAACCTGCTGCAGCTCAACCAGGGTTCGGTGGTGGAACTGGAACGTGGTGCCGGCGAGTCGCTGGATGTGTTCGTCAACGGCACCCTGATCGCCCATGGCGAAGTGGTGGTGATCAATGACCGCTTCGGCGTGCGCCTGACCGATGTGGTCAGCCCGAGCGAGCGGATCCGGAGACTGCGTTGAGCCTGCTGGCCTCCACCCTGCTGGCGGTCGGCAAGACCGCCGCTCCGGCCGGCCCGCAGATCGGCCAGCACGCAGCCGCCGCACCGAGCCTGTTCGGCGCGGTGCTGGCGCTGCTGGCAGTGCTGGCGCTGGTCATCGGCCTCGGCTGGCTGCTCAAGCGCCTGCCCGGCAGTGGTTTCCGCCCGGCCGAAGGCATGAAGGTGGTGGCCAGCCTGAGTGTCGGTGCCAAGGAGCGCGTGGTGGTGGTCGAGGTCAACGGCCAGCAGCTGCTGCTGGGCGTCACCGCCGGCGGCATCAACACCCTGCACACCCTGCCCGAACCGCTGCCGCCGCCCGCGCCCGTGCGCGTGCCGGACTTCAAGAATCTTCCGAATTTCGCCCAGCTGCTGCAGCAGCGGCTGCGCAAGGACCCCTGACATGCGTGTCGCCCGTACCCGTCCTGCCACCCTGATGCCGTGGCTGCTGATGCTCGCCCTGTGCCTGTTGCCGGCACTGGCCTTCGCTGCACCCGGCGCACCGACCACGCCACTGCCGGACATCAACGTCGGCAAGATCGGAGGTGCGCCGGTCAGCCTGCCGCTGCAGACCCTGCTGCTGATGACGGCGATCACCCTGATCCCGTCGATGTTGCTGGTGCTGACCTCGTTCACCCGCATCATCATCGTGCTGGGCCTGCTGCGCCAGGCGCTGGGTACCGGGCAGACCCCGTCCAACCAGGTGCTGCTGGGCCTGGCCCTGTTCCTCACCGCGATGGTGATGATGCCGACCTGGGACAAGGCCTGGAGCACCGGCATGGCGCCGTACCTCAATGGCGAGATCGACTTCCAGACCGCCTGGACGCTGACCACCACGCCGTTGCGCGGCTTCATGCTGGCGCAGATCCGGGAGACCGACCTGATGACCTTCGCCGGCATCGCCGGGCACGGCACCTACGCCAGCCCCGACGCGATCCCGTTCCCGGTACTGGTCGCATCGTTCGTCACCAGCGAACTGAAGACCGCCTTCGAAATCGGCTTCCTGATCTTCATCCCGTTCGTGATCATCGACCTGGTCGTGGCCAGCGTGCTGATGTCGATGGGCATGATGATGCTGTCGCCGATGCTGGTGTCGGCACCGTTCAAGATCCTGCTGTTCGTGCTGGTGGATGGCTGGGTGCTGACCGTGGGTACGTTGGCGGCGAGCTTCAATCCGGCGTGATTGAGAGGCAGTCGGGCATGGCTCGGCTCTACAGAAGCACAGTCGAGCGCGGCTCGACTCCACACAAGCAGATGGACCCCGAATGTCTCCCGAACTTGCCTTGACCGAACTGCGTGGCGGCCTGATCACCGTGTTGTGGGTGGCCGGCCCGCTGCTGCTCACCGTGCTGGTGGTGGGCGTTGTGGTGGGCGTGGTGCAGGCCGCGACCCAGCTCAACGAACCGACCATCGCCTTCGTTGCCAAGGCGGCGGCACTGACCGCGGTGCTGTTCGCGCTCGGCAGCCTCCTGATCGGCCACCTGGTTGAATTCACCACGCTGCTGTTCCAGCGCATTCCACACCTGATCGGCTAGGACACGCGCCTCGATGGACGCCGCCACCCAGATGGCTGCCGACGGCCTGCAGGCCTTCGGCATGATCGGCACCGTGCTGTGGACCATGCTGCGCATCGGCGCGGTGGCCATGGCCATGCCCATGGTCGGCACCCGCGCGGTGCCGGCACGGATCCGCGTGATCCTGGCCGGTACCCTTGCCATCGCGTTGGCACCGCTGCTGCCGCCGGTTCCGGACTGGACCGGCTTCGATGCTGCCACCGTACTGACCATCGCCCGCGAGCTGGCCATCGGCGTGTCCATCGGCTTCCTGCTGCGGCTGGTGTTCGAGGCCGGCGCGATGGCCGGCGAACTGATCGCCCAGGGCACCGGCCTGGCCTTTGCGCAGATGAGCGACCCGCTTCGTGGCGGCACCTCCGGCGTGATCGGGCAGTGGTTCTACCTGCTGTTCGGCCTGCTGTTCTTCACCGCCAACGGCCATCTGGCGCTGATCTCGCTGGTGGTGGACAGCTACCGGGCGCTGCCGATCGGCGCGCCGCTGCCGGACCCGCACGCCTTCTTCAGCATCGCTCCGACCTTCCTGCTGACCGTGCTGCGCGGCGCACTGACCCTGGCCATTCCACTGACCGTGGCGATGCTGGCGGTGAACCTGGCCTTCGGCGTGCTGGCGCGTGCAGCCCCGGCACTGAATCCGATCCAGCTGGGCCTGCCGGTCTCACTGCTGCTGGGCCTGTTCCTGCTGGCCCTGCTGGCCGGGGAAATGGGCCCGCCGGTACAGCGCCTGTTCGATGCCGCCTTCCAGGCTGCGGACGCGGTCACACACTGACCCGATCATCACGTTTTACTGCTTGCCCTTCCCCCGGGTCTGCGCGCTAGAGTGAATGCGCGGCAACCGGGGGGATGCCGCACGTGGCCGCCGCCCTGCGTCGGCCTGCCTCATGCATGCCCCACCGTGGTTTCCGTCGACAGGCAGGTCCGGGAGACTGACGAATGCTGGTAGGCACGTACAACCCGTGGCTGGTGGCGATCTCGTTGCTGGTTGCCGTGATGGCGTCATACACCGCGCTGGCGATGGCCGGGCGCACGGTCACCGCACCCGGCAAGGGCGCGGCCTGGTGGTGGCGCCTCGGTGGTGGCTTCGCCATGGGCCTGGGCATCTGGTCGATGCACTTCATCGGCATGCTCGCCTTCGACCTGCCCATTCCGCTCGGTTACGACCTGCCGATCACCCTGCTCTCCCTGGCCCTGGCCATCGCCTCATCGGTGTTCGCGCTGTGGCTGGTTTCGCTGCGCACCCTGCCGCACCCACGCCTGGCCGGCGGGGCATTGCTGATGGGTACCGGTATTGCCGGCATGCACTACGTCGGCATGGCGGCGATGCGCATGCAACCCGGCATCGACTATGACCCGGGCTGGCTGCTGTTCTCGCTGATCGTGGCGGTCGCCGCCTCATGGACTGCGTTGTATGTGGCATTCCGCCTGCGCGCGCAGCGCACCCGTGTCGGCGACCGGCTGGCAGCCGCTGGCCTGCTCGGGCTGGCCATCGTTGGCATGCACTACACCGGCATGGCCGCCGCACGCTTTCCGGAAGGCAGCATCTGCGGCGCGGCGGTCGGCGATGGCCTGCAGAACGAGTGGCTGGCGATGCTCGTAGTGGTGCTGACGGTCGCGATCCTCGCGGTGGTGCTGGTGGTGTCCTGGCTGGACCAGCGGGTGGAGGCGCAGCTGCTGCGGCTGCGCAATTCCATGCTGAGCACTTCGTTGACCGATGCGCAGCAGGAACTGACCCAGGCCGCGTTGCATGATCCGCTCACCCGCCTGCCCAACCGCCTGCTGTTGCAGCGCCGCATCGTGCAGGCACTGGCCGAGGCCGAACAGGGCGGCAGCCGCTTCGCGGTGATGTTCATGGACCTGGACGGTTTCAAGCAGGTCAACGACGCCTATGGCCACCAGGCGGGTGACGCACTGCTGGTGGCGGTGGCCGAGCGCACCCGCCAGCTGCTGCGCCCCCATGACATGCTGGCGCGCCTGGGCGGCGATGAGTTCGTGCTGGTGGTGCGCATCGAGCACGATGAGGATCTGCCAACCCTCGCCCGGCGCATCCTGCAGGCGGTCGGCAGTGGGCCGTTGCTGCCGGACAACGAACTGCAGGTAACCGCCAGCATCGGCGTGGCGATCTGCCCCGACCACGCCGCCAGCGAGCGGCAGCTGATGGCCTTTGCCGACGCGGCGATGTACCAGGCCAAGGAATCCGGGCGCAACGCCTTCGTGCTGTTCGCCGACTGGATGAATGACAGCGCCGAACAACAGTTCCGGCTGCTGGCCGACCTGCGCCGCGCCATCGGCAGCGAGCAGCTGTTCCTGCACTACCAGCCCAAGATCCGCGTGGCCACGCAGAAGGTGGCCGGTGCCGAAGCGTTGATCCGCTGGCACCATCCGGAGCATGGCCTGATTCCGCCCGATCGGTTCATCCGCCTGGCCGAGCGCAGCGGCGCGATCAACGAGATCGGGCGCTGGGCGCTGGACCAGGCCTGCCTGCAGCTGCGGCGCTGGCACGATGCCGGTCACGAAGGCTGGTCGATGTCGGTGAACCTGTCGCCGGTGCAGTTCAGTTCGCCGCACCTGCTGCAGGATGTGCGCGCGGTGATCGAACGCCACAACATCGCCCCGCGCCACCTGGTGCTGGAAATCACCGAAAGCACGGTGATGCGCGATACCGACACCAGCCTGCGCCTGCTGCAGGCGCTGTCGGCGCTGGGCGTAGGCATCTCCATCGATGACTTCGGCACCGGCTATTCCAGCCTGCTGTACCTGAAGCGGCTGCCAGCCACCGAGATCAAGATCGACCATGCGTTCGTGCGCGACCTGGAACACAGTGCAGAGGACGTGGTGATCGTCTCGGCGATCGTGGCGCTGGGCCACGCGCTGGACATGGACATCGTCGCCGAGGGCGTGGAGACCGCCGCCCAGCGCGCCTACCTGGAGCGCCTGGGCTGCGACTACCTGCAGGGCTACCTGCTGGGACGGCCGGTCGATGCGGCGCGCTTCATGCAGCTGCACGACCTGCCCCGGCCGCGGGTCGAACTGGCGCAGAGCCCGCCGCCCAGTGACAACGCGCCCCTGTAGCGCCGAGCCTGCGCTCGGCTCCCGCCGGACACGGCCCGGCGCTACCATTGGTTGGCCTTCGGTAGATCCACGCCATGCGTGGATGGGCCGTTCCACCCTCATCCAAGGAAGCGCCCGTGGCCCTACGCACCACTCTTGCTGGCCTGTTGCTGGCCCTTGCTGTTGGCCACGCTGCTGCCGCTGATCTGCCGTGGTCATTGCCAGCCGATGCTTCCCCGGCCCAGGTCGACGCTGCCCTGCAGGCCCTTGGCCAGGGCGTGCTGAAGTCGCCCAGCCTGACCGATGCACAGCGCGGCCACGCGTTGGTGGCGATGGGCCAGACGGCCGAAGCGCGGCGATCGATCCAGCAGGCACGCGCATCGCTTGCAAGCGACGGCGACACCGCGGCGATGCTGCGCTGGCTGCCGATGCTGCTGCTCGTCACCGCCGGCGAGCAGGACGCAGCGGAGTATGCGCGCGCCTTCCACGCCACCTTCGCCGCCCTCGACGACGTTGCCGCGGTGCAGGCCGGTGCCGCACTCTCGGTTGAGCCAGCCCCGGTGCGCGCCCAGCTGGAGCAGGCCGTCGCGGCACAGGCGGGGGCGACGACCATTGCCGAGGCTGTCGCTTTGGAACTGCTGCGTCTGCGGGCAGTACTGCGTGCGCAGACCCTGGCCGCTGCCCTGGCCCCTCCGCTGGTCGCGGCGGAAGAGCAGCGCCGCTTCGCCATAGACGACGCATTGCGCATCCCCGTTGGCGATGGCGTCGTGCTGTCGGCGCAGCTGGCCCGCCCTCGCGCCGCATCGGTGCCCCTGCCTGCGGCCATGCTGTTCACCATCTACACCGATCCACCCAAGAACCGGCAGAAGATGCTGCTGGCCGCCGCGCATGGCTACGCCGGCATCGTGGTCGATGCGCGCGGCAAGGGCCAGGGCAGCGGCACCATCGCCCCCTACGAGCATGACGGCGCGGACGCCAACGCGGCCATCGACTGGATCAGCCGCCAGCCATGGAGCGATGGCCGGGTGGCTATGTATGGCGGCAGCTACGAGGGCTTTACTGCCTGGGCGGCGGCGCGCCATCACCATCCCGCATTGAAGACCATCGTGCCCTACGTTGCCGCCATCCCCGGCCAGGGCCTTCCGATGGAGAACAACGTGTTCCTGAGTGCCAACTACGGTTGGGCGTTCTATGTGGCCAATGGCCCGATGCTGGACAACGACACCTACAACCAGAACGAACGCTGGTCACAGCTGCCCCGCCGCTGGTATGCCTCCGGCCGCCCTTACCGGCAGATCGACCAGATCGACGGCACGCCCAACCCCTGGCTGCAGCGCTGGCTCGATCACCCGACGTACGACGCCTACTGGCAGGCGATGGTCCCCTATGGCGATCAGTTCAACGATATCCGCATCCCGGTGCTGACCATCACCGGCTACTACGACGACGGCCAGATCTCGGCACTGCAGTACTTCAAGGACCACCTGCGGCACCGCCCCGATGCCGATCACTCCCTGCTGATCGGCCCCTATGACCATCGCGGTGCGCAGTCGGCGCTCAAGCCGATGCAGCTGCGTGGATACGACCTGGACGCCGTCGCGCAGTTCGACACGCCCGCACTGACCTTCCAGTGGCTGGACCATGTGCTGCGCGGCGCCCCTCGCCCGGCGCTGGTGCCCGACCGCGTGAACTACCAGCTGATGGGCGCCAATCGCTGGGGGCATGCGGCAACACTGGACGCCGCCGCAGGTGCCCATCGCCGCTACCACCTGTCGGCCGCACCCGCTTCCGCCGATGGCTACCACCGCCTGCAGGAACAGCCGCCAGCGCCGGGCCAGCTGGGGCAGACCGTGGACCTGGGCGACCGCAACGAAATGCGGCATGGCTACTACCCGTTCCCGATCATCGCGGCGCAGGACGAAAGGGATACCGCGCTGTCCTTTGCCACCGATCCCTTTGCCGGTCCGATGGATCTGGTGGGCAGCTTCTCCGGCGACCTGAAGGTACGGATCAACAAGCGCGACTTCGACTTCACCGTCACCGTGTACGAGCTGCTCGCCGATGGACGCCGGATGCAGCTGTCCTATTACATGGGCCGGGCCAGCCACGTGCGTGACCCGAGCACGCGCCAGTTGCTGCAGCCCGGCCAATGGACCCACCTGCCCTTCGATCGCACGCGCATGGTCGCCCGCCGCCTGGCTGCAGGCAGCCGCCTGCTGGTGAAGGTGGATGTGCTGAAGGACGCGATGCACCAGGTGAACCACGGCACCGGGCGCGATGTCAGCGATGAATCGGCCGCCGATGCGGGCGCCCCGCTGCAGGTGGATTGGCACAGCGACAGTGTTCTGACGATTCCCCTGCACCCCACCAGCGACACCCCCCAGTAGAGCCACGCCATGCGTGGATAGGCAACGGCCCATCACGGAACACTTCTTGCACGCACCCCGGCATCCCCTGCCGCAGTGCCTGTGATGTCCGAGAACGAATCCGCCGGCGAAAAGACCGAACAACCTACCGAAAAACGCCTGCGCGACGCCCGTGAACAAGGCAACCTGCCGCGCTCGCGCGAACTCGGCACCGCCGCCGTGTTCGGCGCCGGCGTGCTGGCGGTGATGGCCATGAGCGGCTCGATCGGCCGTGGCGCCAGTGCCTGGATGAAGCAGGCGCTCAGCCCGGAACAGAGCCTGCGACAGAACCCGAAGGAACTGTTCGGCCACTTCGGCGACCTGCTGCTGCAGTTCATGCTGGTGATCGCACCGCTGGTGCTGGTCTGCCTGCTGGCCAGCTTCGTCGCCCCGTTGGTGATGGGCGGCCTGCGCTGGTCGCAGAAGGCGTTGCTGCCCGACATCAACCGCATGAACCCGATGAGCGGGCTCAAGCGCCTGTACGGCCCGGAGGCGATTGCCGAGTTCACCAAATCGCTGCTGCGCGTGGCCTTCGTCGGCGTCGCCGCCGGACTGGTGGTCTGGACCGGCTTCGACACCCTGCGCGGGCTGATCCACCACCCGCTGGAGACCGCCATCACCGATGGCCTGGGCTTCACCCTGCGCCTGCTGCTGGCCACCGCCGGCGCGATGCTGGTGCTGGCCGCCATCGATGCGCCGTACCAGCGCTGGAACTGGATGCGCAAACTGAAGATGACCCGTGAAGAGCTGCGCCGGGAAATGAAGGAGAGCGAGGGCAGCCCCGAGGTGAAGGGCCGCATCCGCCAGCTGCAGCAGCAGATGGCCAACCGTCGGATGATGGAAGCGGTACCCACCGCCGACGTGGTGGTGGTCAACCCGACGCACTACGCGGTGGCCCTGAAGTACGAGGGTGGGACCATGAATGCTCCCACCGTGGTCGCCCTGGGCGTGGACGAAACCGCCCTGCGCATCCGTGAGGTCGCCGACGGCAACAAGGTCGCGATCGTCTCCGCCCCGCCTTTGGCACGCGCCTTGTATCGGGAAGGCCAACTCGGAAAGGAAATCCCCGTGAGACTGTATTCGGCCGTCGCCCAGGTCCTGTCCTACGTCTACCAGCTGCGCGCCTGGCGCACTGGCCCGATGCCGGACGCCCCGCACATCCAGGTGGATGAATTCGGCAAGGGGGGCCGCCCGTGAGCGCCCAGCCCTCCGCCGGCTTCAACACCCGCCGCGCCCTGGAAATGATCCGCCAGGGCCTTGGCGCGCCACTGATCGTGCTGGCCCTGCTGGCCATGGTCGTGGTGCCGCTGGCCGCGCCGGTGCTCGATGCGCTGTTCACCTTCAACATCGCCATCTCGCTGATGGTGCTGCTGGCGGTGGTCTACGTGAAGCGCCCGCTGGACTTCACCATCTTCCCGATCGTGCTGCTGATCACCACCATGCTGCGGCTGGCGCTGAACGTGGCGTCCACTCGCGTGATCCTGCTCAACGGCCAGAACGGCCACGATGCCGCGGGCAAGGTCATCGCCGCCTTCGGCGAATTCGTGATCGGCGGCAACTACGCGGTCGGCATCGTGGTATTCGCGATCCTGACCATCATCAACTTCGTGGTGATCACCAAGGGCGCTGGCCGCGTCTCGGAAGTGACCGCGCGCTTCATCCTGGACGCGATGCCCGGCAAGCAGATGGCGATCGACGCCGACCTCAACGCCGGTTTGCTGACGCGTGAAGAAGCCAAGCTGCGCCGCGAGGAAGTCCGCGAGGAAGCCGACTTCTACGGCGCGATGGACGGCGCCAGCAAGTTCATCCGCGGTGACGCCATCGCCGGCATCCTGATCCTGTTCATCAACATGCTCGGCGGCCTGGCCGTGGGCGTGCTGCAGCATGGCATGCCGTTCGGCGAAGCCGCTGCCACCTACACCCTGCTGTCCATCGGTGACGGCCTGGTGGCGCAGCTGCCGGCCCTGCTGGTCTCCAGCGCGGTGGCGATGCTGGTGACCCGCGCCTCGCGCTCGCAGGACATGGCCCAGGCGATGACCGGCCAGGTGTTCGGCCAGTACCGCGCGCTGGCGATCACCGCCGGCATCATCGGCGTGGTCGGCCTGGTGCCGGGCATGCCCAACGTCGCTTTCCTGACGCTGGCCGCGATCCTCGGCCTCATCGCCTGGAAGGTCTACCGCAAGGGCAAGGCCGCAGCCACCGACCCGGCAGCCGCCGGCAATGACGCGGCCACACTCAACGCACTCGGCCGCCCGGCGGCACCTGCGCCGACCGCCGAACTGAGCTGGGACGAACTGCGCCCGGTCGACCCGCTGGGCCTGGAGGTCGGCTACCGGCTGATCCCGCTGGTGGACAGCAACCAGGGCGGCGAACTGATGGCGCGCATCAAGGGCGTGCGCCGCAAGCTGACCCAGGACGTCGGCTTCCTGATCCCGTCGGTGCATATCCGCGACAACCTGGAACTGCCCGCCAACGGCTACCGCGTGCTGGTGCACGGCGTGCCGGTGGCCACCGCCGAGATCCACCCCGACCGCGAACTGGCGCTGGACCCGGGCAGCGCGCTGGGCACCCTGGAGGGCATTGCCGGCAAGGATCCCGCGTTCGGCCTGGATGCCACCTGGATCCAGCCGCACCAGCGTGCCCAGGCTGAAACGCTGGGCTACACCGTGGTCGACCCGGCCACCGTGGTGGCCACCCACCTCTCGCACCTGATCCGCGAACATGCGCCGGAACTGCTCGGCCACGAGGAAGTGCAGCACCTGCTGGCGAACCTGGCCAAGAGCGCGCCCAAGCTCGTCGAAGATCTGACGCCGAAGGCGCTGCCGCTGTCGGCGGTGGTGCGCGTGCTGCAGAACCTGCTGGTCGAGCGCATCCCGATCCGCCAGCTGCGCAAGATCGCCGAGGCGCTGGTCGAACACGCGCCCAGCAGCCAGGACCCGGCGGTGCTGACCGCTGCCGTGCGCACCGCGCTGGGCCGCTTCATCGTGCAGGAGATCGCCGGAATGTCGGCGGAGCTGCCGGTGTTCACCCTCAACCCGCAATTGGAACGTGTCTTGCAGGAGTCCACGCAGGGCAACGGCGCCGCGCTGGAACCCGGACTCGCAGAGCGACTGCACCAGAGCCTGGCCGAATGTGTCAGCAAGCAGGAAGCGCGAAACGAGCCGGCGGTCGTGCTGGTACCGGGCCCGGTGCGCGCCGCGCTGGCGCGCCTGGTCCGCCACAGCGTTCCGTCGTTGTCGGTCCTGGCCTACAGCGAGGTGCCGGAGGACAAGCGCCTGAAGCTGGTCGGAACGATCAGCTGACGCCGCCCACCGATGCGCCAGAAAACAGACACCACCTTCGAACCAACGCAACAGACAGATACCAAGGGGAACCCGCACCGTGCAGACCACCGACCACCCGAGTTCTCCGACCGCCCCCCCGCCGTCTTCGTCCCGTGACCACAGCATGAAAATCAAACGATTCGTCGCCGCCGACATGCGCTCGGCCATGAACCTGGTGCGCAAGGAACATGGTCCTGACGCCGTGATCCTGTCCAACCGCCGGATCGAGGAAGGCGTCGAGATCGTCGCTGCGGCCAACTACGACGAGAGCGCCGTCCAGCGTGCACTGGAAGCCTCGCGCCGTGATGTCGCACCGCCGCCGGCACCCAAGCCGCGCACCGCCGCCGACGCGGTGATCGCCGCTGTCACCCGCCGCCGCAGCAGCACCCCGGCGCCGGAACCGGTCGCCGCCACCACCTCGGCGGTGGCCGCCCTCGCCCGTGCGGCCGTTGGGGCCACCGGCCGTACCCTGGACAGCGCCGACGAGATCGTGCCGACCCGTGGCAGCACTGGCTTCGCCGCCACCCTGGCGCGCGCCGCCGTCAACGAACCGGCGCTACCCGAACAGAGCTTCGCCCCGTTCGCCGAGGCCATCGTTGCACCGGCCGCTACCGTGCCGGCCAACCGCGCCCGCTTCCAGATCGACCCGCCGCGCGACATGCATCACGAAAGCGTGGCCCCGGCCGTGCAGCCGCCGCCGCTGCCGACCGCTGCCGTGACCGAAGCGCAGCCCGGGATCGCCGCCAGCGAACCGGCAGCGGTCGAAGCCGCCGGCGAAGCCAGCCCGGCCCCCATGCTGGCCCCGGCACCGACGCTGACCGTGGTTGCCCAGGACGACGCCGAGATCCGCCAGCTGCGCCAGGAAGTGGCCGGCATGCGCCAGGTGATCGAGCGCGAGATGAACCGCTTCACCGACGAGCGCCTGCGTGGCAGCCCGGTGCGCGCCACCGCGCTGGACCTGATGGACGAGTACGGTTTCGACGCCGGGCTGGCCCGCGACGTGGCCATGCAGATCCCGCTGGAGACAGAAGCCCATCGTGGCCGCGGCCTGATGCTGGGGCTGATCTCGCGCAAGCTGCCGATCGCCCCGGTCGACCCGCTGGAAGAAGGCGGCGTGATCGCCCTGGTGGGCCCGACCGGCGCCGGCAAGACCACCACCATCGCCAAGCTGGCCTCGCGCTTCGCCGAGAAGCATGCGCCGCGTGACGTCGCCCTGGTGACCACCGACACCACCCGCATCGGCGCCCGCGAGCAGCTGTACGGCTACGGCCGCCAGCTCGGCATCGCGGTGCACGAGGCCAACAGCGGCACCGACCTGGACCAGCTGCTGGAACGCCTGAAGGACTACAAGCTGGTGCTGATCGACACCGCCGGCCTGGGCCCGCGCGACCGCGCGCTGGCCGCGCAGCTGCAGTGGCTGCGCGCCGCCCGCCAGGTACGCACCCTGCTGGTGCTGCCGGCCAACACCAGCTTCGGCGACATGGACGAGGTGGTCCGCCGCTTCGGCGCCGCCAACCTGCAGGGCCTGGTGTTGAGCAAGCTGGACGAGACCGGCCGCTTCGGCAACGCCCTGTCAGTGGCCGTGGACCACGCCCTGCCGATCACCTGGGTGACCGATGGCCAGGATGTTCCGGAGGACCTGCACCGGGCCAGTGCGGCCAATCTCGTACTTCGCCTTGAAGATTTGCGCCGCGCGGCCGATATGCCCTGCAACCCGGAGTTGAACCATGCCGTCGCGTGAGTACGCCAAGCTGACCAAGACCTTCCCGCTGTCGGCCACCCGCAGCGAGCCGCTCGGCCCTGTGCGCACCATTGCCGTCACTGGCGGCAAGGGCGGCGTGGGCAAGACGAATGTGTCCGCCAACCTGGCGGTGGCACTGGCCGGCATGGGCAAGCGCACGCTGCTGCTGGACGCCGACCTGGGCCTGGCCAACATCGACGTGATCCTGGGGCTGAACCCGACCTTCACGCTGGCCGACCTGGTCGCCGGCCGCTGCTCGCTGGACGACGTCATCGTCGAAGGCCCGAACGGCGTGCTGGTGGTGCCGGCCGCGTCCGGCCGCCGGCACATGGCCGAGCTGGCCCCGGCAGAGCACGTCGGCCTGGTCAACGTGTTCTCCGAGCTGGAACGCGAACTGGACATCATGGTGGTGGACACCGCCGCAGGCATCACCGACGGCGTGCTGACCTTCTGCCAGGCCGCGCAGGACACCGTGGTGGTGGTCTGTGACGAGCCGGCCTCGATCACCGACGCCTACGCGCTGATCAAGGTGCTGTCGCGCGAACGCGGCGTGGACCGCATCCAGGTAGTGGCCAACATGGTGCGCGACCCCAACGAGGGCCGCGTGCTGTACGAAAAGCTGACCCGCGTCTGCGAGAAATTCCTCGCCGATGTCTCGCTGAACTACCTGGGCTGCGTGCCGCAGGACGACTGGCTGCGCCTGTCGGTGCAGCGCCAGCAGCCGGTGGTGAAGGCCTACCCGTCCAGCCCGGCCGCGCTGGCGATCACCGAGATCGCGCGTCGCACCGCACGCTGGCAGGCGCCGACCGAACCGCGTGGCGGCGTCGAGTTCTTCCTCGAGCGCATCCTCAAGCAGCGCGGGGTGGCCGCATGAAAGGCGCAGCCCAGTACAGGGAAGTCCAGCGCTCGGCGGCCAACGAGGTCATCGCCCAGCATTCGGACCTGGTGCGGCGCATCGCCCACCACCTGGCCGCGCGGTTGCCGGCCAGCGTTGAAGTGGACGACCTGATCCAGGCCGGCATGATGGGCCTGATAGAAGCGTCGCGCAGCTATGACGCCGACCAGGGCGCCTCGTTCGAGACCTATGCCTCGATCCGCATCCGCGGTTCGATGATCGACGAGATCCGCCGTGGCGACTGGGTGCCGCGCTCCGTGCACCGCCGTGCACGCGATGCCGCCGCCACCATTCGCCGCCTGGAACAGAGCAGCGGCCGCGCCGCCAGCGCCACCGAAGTGGCCGCCGCGATGGAGATGCCGCTGCCCGAATACCTGCGGTTGATGGAAGACGCCGCACGTGGCCAGGTGCTGAGCCTGGAGTCGCGCATCGAGGACCAGGGCGAGCTGGACACCGTCGCCCAGGGCGGCCCGACCCCGCAGCAGGTGCTGGAGCGTGGTGAGTTCGGCCGCGAGCTGGGCAAGGCCATCGGCCACCTGCCCGAGCGCGAACAGCTGGTGCTCTCGCTCTACTACGAGCAGGAACTGAACCTGAAGGAGATCGGCGCGGTGCTCGGCGTGAGCGAGTCGCGCGTCTGCCAGATCCACGGCCAGGCGGTGCTGCGCCTGCGTGGCCGGCTCAAGATTTTCGAGGCGGCGGACGCCGGCCTGGAAGAATGAACATGCCCGAGGCGGCTGCCCCCGGCCGCCCGGAATGAACAACAAAGGAACTCTGCTTTGAACAAGAACATGCGCATCCTGATCGTCGATGACTTCTCGACCATGCGTCGGATCGTCAAGAACCTGCTGGGCGATCTGGGCTTCACCAATACCGCCGAAGCCGAGGACGGGCATGCCGCGCTGTCGCTGCTGCAGAGCCAGCCGTTCGATTTCGTGGTCACCGACTGGAACATGCCGGTGATGACCGGCATCGAGCTGCTGAAGGCGATCCGTGCCGATGCCAAGCTGAAGACCCTGCCAGTGCTGATGGTCACCGCCGAAGCCAAGCGCGAACAGATCATCGAAGCCGCCCAGAACGGCGTGAACGGCTACATCATCAAGCCGTTCACTGCGCAGACGCTGGAAGAGAAGCTCGGCAAGATCTTCGAACGCCTGGCGGCCAGCGCCTGATGGATACCACGGTCGACAAGAGCGCCCTCGCCCTGCGCCTGCAGGAAGCCCTGGACGCACTCGAGTCCGGTGACGAGGCCGCCTGGCGGCAGCGCATCGACGGACTGGTCGCGCTGCGAACGCAGCCGATGATGAGCGGCCTCTCGCGGCTGGCCCGCGAGCTGGGGCAGGCACTGGGTGAGCTGCCGACCGTGCCCAGCGAGGCCGGTGAGCTGGACGACGCCTGCGCACGCCTGGACCACGTGGTGGCCATGACCGAACAGGCCACGCACCGTACCCTGGACCTGGCCGAGGAATGCCGCAGCCTGACCGAACAGCTGCGTGCTGAAGGCCTGCAGCCGGGCCAGGACGCGCAGCTCGAGCGCATCCGCCACAACCTGACCGAGATCGCCCTGACCCAGAGCTACCAGGACCTGACCGGGCAGATCATCCGTCGCGTGGTCGGCATCGTCCGCCGCGTGCACGAGGGCTTCGGCGCACTCGGCCTGCCGCCGGAACAGCATCGCACCGACCCGGAACTGGCCGGGCCGGCACTGAAGGGACTGGACCGCCACGCGGTCTCGCAGAACGACGCCGACGACCTGTTGTCGGATCTGGGGCTGTAAGCATGAGCGCGGTATCCGACGACATCACTGCCGATTTCATCATCGAGGCACAGGAAATCCTGGATCGCCTGGGCGAACAGCTGGTGTCGCTGGAGCAGGCACCGCAGGACACCGAGCAGCTCAACGCGGTGTTCCGTGGATACCACACGCTCAAGGGCGGTGCCGGCTTCCTTGGCGTCACTGCGATGGTCGAGCTGTGCCACGCCGCTGAAGAGGCCCTGGGCATCGCGCGTGCCGGGCAGGCGGTGCTGCAGGCCCACCACTTCGACGCCGCCCAGCAATCGCTGGACTACCTGCAGTCGATGCTGGACGCCGTGTCCTCCGGCACCGAGCCGGGTTATGCGCCGCCGGACCTGATCGCGCAGTTCGACATGAACGGTGGCACTGCCGCGCCGGTCGCTGCGGCCGCCCCTGCGGCAGCTGGCAGCGACCTGATCACCGACGACGAATTCGAGGCCCTGCTGGACCAGCTGCATGGCGGCAACGCACCGACCGCGGTCGCGCCGGCCAGGAAGGCCGACGACGGCCTGATCAGCGAAGACGAGTTCGAAGCGCTGCTGGACCAGCTGCACGGCGGCGCTGCGCCAGGCGCGAAGCCTGCTGCCACCGTCGCCGCGGCACCTGCCGCTGCACCGCGCCCGGCGCCCGTACCGGCGCCCGCCGCCAAGCCGGCGGCCAAGCCGATGGCCGAGGCCGAGCACACCGTGCGCGTGGACACCAAGCGCCTGGATGCGATCGTCAACCTGATCGGCGAACTGGTGCTTTCCCGCAACCGCCTGAAGACCCTGCGTGCACGCCTGCGCGACGAGGAGCTGGACCGCGCCGTATCGACGCTGGACATCGCCACTGCCCGCCTGCAGTCGGCGGTGATGCGTACCCGCATGCAGCCGGTGGGCAAGGTGTTCTCGCGCTTCCCCAAGGTCGCCCGCGACGTCGCCCGCTCGCTGAAGAAGGAAGTGGACCTGGAGCTGGTCGGCGCCGAGACCGAACTCGACCGCAACCTGGTCGAAGCACTGGCCGATCCGCTGGTGCACCTGGTCCGCAACGCCATCGACCACGGCGTGGAAATGCCCGACCTGCGCGAAGCACAAGGCAAGCCGCGGATGGGCCATGTACGCCTGTCGGCGCAGCAGGAAGGCGACTACGTCAGCATCGAGGTGCAGGACGATGGCGCCGGCATCGACCCGGAGAAGCTGCGCGCGAAAGCGCGTGAGAAAGGCCTGATCGATCCGGAAGCCGCTGCCCGCCTGAGCAGCGAGGAGTGCCTGCACCTGGTGTTCCTGCCGGGCTTCTCGACCAAGCAGCAGGTCACCGACATCTCCGGCCGTGGCGTAGGCATGGACGTGGTGCAGTCGCGCATCCGCGAACTGAGCGGCCAGATCCAGATCCAGTCGGAACTGGGTCGTGGCAGCCGCTTCCTGATCCGCGTGCCGCTCACCCTCGCGATCCTGCCGACCCTGCTGGTGCAGGCCGGCGAGGACGTCTACGCGCTACCGCTGGCACGCGTGATGGAAGTGCTGCACGCGCCGCGCACCTCGCTGGGCTGGTTCGATGGCCGCGCCGTGCTTGATCGCCGCTCGCACACCCTGCCGCTGGTCGACCTGCGCAAGTGGCTGGATGTGACGCCGGCCGCGTCAACCCTGCTGACCATCGTGGTGCTGCAGGCCGGCGAAGCGCGCTTCGGCCTGGTCGTGGACCAGGTGCGCGGGCGCGAGGAAGTGGTCATCAAGCCACTGCCAAAAGCCCTGCGCGGCCTGCGCGGTTATGCCGGTGCAACGTTGATCGGCGATGGTCGCATGGCACTGATCCTGGACGTGGACGGCATACGCTGAACGCCGCCGGGCATGGCCCGGCGACCCGAAAACTGTGACTACCGTCTGTACGCATTCTCCCGGTGTCTCAAGTCCCATTCATACAAGCCGATACCGGAACCATGGATAGACTCAGCCTCATTGGACTCTTTCTCGCCCTGGCCTCGCTGGTCGGTGGCAGCATCCTCAAGGGCGCTGGCCTGGCGTCGTTGTGGTCGCCTGCGGCGTTCGTGATCGTCATCGTCGGTACCGTTGCCGCGATCCTGCTTCACACCTCGCCGGCGGTGTTCAAGCATGCGTTCAAGATCGTGCGCTGGGTCGTGCGCCCGCCGCACAGCGATCGCCGCGAACTGATCCAGCAGATCGTCGAGTGGAGCAACATCGCCCGCCGCCAGGGCCTGCTGGGCCTGGAATCGCAGGTGGAAGCGCAGCAGGACCCGTTCCTGCGCAAGGGCCTGCAGCTGCTGGTGGACGGCGTTGAACCCGAATCGATGCGTCACATGCTGGAGATCGAACTGGGCAGCCAGGAGCACCAGGACCAGGCCGGTGCCAAGGTCTTCGAAGCGATGGGCATCTACGCGCCCACGCTCGGCATCATCGGTGCCGTGCTCGGCCTGATCGCGGTGATGAAGAACCTGGCCGACCCGAGCAAACTCGGCCACGGCATCGCCGCCGCGTTCACCGCCACCATCTACGGCATCGCCTCGGCCAATCTGCTGTTCCTGCCGATCGCCGCCAAGCTCAAGAGTGTGATCTCGCACAACACCCGCGACCGCGAAATGGTCATCGAAGGCCTGATTTCGATCGCCCAGGGCGAGAACCCGCGCAACATCGAAACCAACCTCTCCGGCTTCCTGCACTGACATGGCCCGCCGCAAGCACCACGAAGAGCACGCCAACCATGAAGCATGGGCGATCCCCTATGCCGACCTGATGACGTTGCTGCTCGCCTTCTTCGTGGTCATGTACGCGATCTCCTCGGTCAACGAGGGCAAGTACCGGATCATGGCCGACGCGCTCACCGATGCCTTCGGCGGCGCACCGCGCACCATCAATCCGGTGCAGGTGGGTAACAAGCAGGTGCAGGGTGGCGGCTGGGACAGCCCCTCGGTGATCAAGTCCGGCACCAAGATCGGCCCCTCCGCGCCCGCGCCGTCGCACGACCCGACCCTGCTGCCGTCGATGGCCTCGCAGATGCGCATGCCGGTCTCCGTGCACAACCAGGAACAGATCGCCCGTGCCGAGCGCCAGCTCAACAGCATCGCCGACCGCCTCACCGCCGCGCTGGCACCGCTGATCGACCGCGGCATGATCAGCGTGCGCCGCACCGAGTTGTGGATCGAAGTGGAGATCAACAGCGACATCCTGTTCCCCACCGGCTCGGCCGCGCTGGACGTGCATGCACGGCAGACGCTGGCCAGCCTGGCCGAGGTGCTGCGCGACGTGCCCAACAGCGTGCGCGTGGAAGGCCATACCGACAACGTGCCGATCGCCACCGCCACCTTCCCTTCGAACTGGGAACTGTCGGCCGGACGCGCCGCCAGCGTGGTGCACCTGTTCGCCGACCAGGGCGTGCAGCCATCACGGCTGGCGATGGTTGGCTATGGCCAGTTCCGTCCGCGCGAAGAGAACGACAGCGCGCAGGGGCGCAACCGCAACCGCCGGGTGATGGTCATCATTCTGGCCGACACCTCGCATTCGGTGGATCCGCTTGGCCAGCGCCTCAATGCGGCCACCGGCGCCGTCGACGACAACACCACCGAACAAGCCGCCGCAACTCCGGCTACCGCCCCCACCTCCCCCATCGCACCGGTGAAGTTGCCGCCGGTGCCGGCTGGCAGCCGCGTCGGCGCCGCCGTTCCCCCGGCAATGAAGGAGTAAACCGATGCGCATCTGGGCAGTCGCCAACCAGAAGGGCGGAGTCGGCAAGACCACCACCACCCTCGCCCTCGGCCGCGGCCTGGCCGCGCTTGGCCATCGCGTGCTGCTGATCGACCTCGATCCGCATGCCTCGCTCAGCCGCGCCTTCGGCGTGCCGGTGGATCCGCCGCCGGCGGGCGTGCTGGAACTGTTCGGCGCCCCGCCGGCCGATCTTTCCAGCCTGTGCCATGCCAGCAGCATCCACGGCCTGGACTACGTCTGCGCGCAGTCGGCGCTGGCCACGCTGGAGCGCCGCAGCGCCAACCAGCCCGGCCTCGGCCTGGCCCTGCAGAACGCACTGGCGCGTCACCAGGGCCAGCACGACTACATCCTGCTGGACTGTGCCCCCACCCTTGGCCTGTTGATGATCAACGCACTGGCCGCTGCCGACCGCCTGATCATTCCCACCCAGGCCGAGCCGCTGGCCCTGCATGGCCTGGACGGCATGGTCCGCACCGGCGAGATGGTCGAGCGCTCGCGCCGCCGCCCGCTGCCGATCTCGATCCTGCCGACCCTGTTCGACCGCCGCACCCGCGCCGGCAACGAGTCGCTGCGCACGATGCAGGATCGCCACGGCACCCGCGTCTGGGAAGACGCCATTCCGATCGACACCCGCATCAGCAATGCCGCAGGCCTGACCCTGCCCAGCGCTGGTGAGGACTACCCGGGCCGCGGCTTGGCCGCCTATCGCCGCGCACTGAACTGGATCCTCGGTGAGGATGCCCGTGCCCTGGAGCAGGCCGCATGAACAGCACCGGCGTACTGGACGACTACCTGGACGAACTGCTGGGCGAAGCGATCGCCCCGGCGGCCGTCGTGCTGCCAACGCCGGACAGCGCCGCCCCGGCTCCGGACAGCACATCGGAACCGGAACGCGAGCCGACCTGGGATGACCTGCCGGCCGAGGTGATCTACGAAACCGACACCGTCGCCGCGGGGCCTGCCGTGGACAACGCCACGCTCGAAGCCGCCTTCGAGGCGGCCACAACGGCCGAGCGCGAGCCCACCTGGGACGATCTGCCCGCCGAAGTGATCTATGAGACGGACGCTGTTGCCGTTGCCCCGGCAGAGGATGACGCAGCACTGGAAGCCGCCTTCGAGGCCGCCGCAATGCCGGTCGCCGCTCCCGAGCGCGAACCGACCTGGGATGACCTGCCTGACGAGGTGATCCACGAGACGACCCCGGCCAAGGCCGGCCCGGAGCCCACCTGGGACGACCTGCCCGACGAAGTGATCTACGAGACCGACGCGGCCGACAGCCATCAGCTCGCCCACACTGACAGCCCCGGTCTGCAGGCTGCGTTCGAAGCCGCTGCTGGTGGCGAGGATGTCCCCACGCCGCCACCGGCCGTGGTTGCGCCCCCGGCACCGCGCCCTGCACCCGCGCCCGCCCCGGCCGCGCGTGCTGCCGCCGCGCCGCCGCCCCGCGTTGCCCTGGATGCCCCGGCCACCAACCGTCCCGGTACCTGGCAGGAGCTGCAGGCGCAGGCGCACCAGCCCGCCAGCAGTCCGCACCCGCAGAACCGCCGCGCCGGCGAGCGCACCTCGCGCTGGCTGCGCCTGCGCTGCGGGACCCAGGCCTATGCGCTGGAACTGTTGAAAGTGCAGGAAGTGGTGTTGCCGGTGCCACTGCTGCCGTTGCGCGGCACGGCACCGGCGATGCTCGGGATCATGAACCTGCGTGGCCAGGTGGTGCCGGTGATGGACCTCGGCCTGCACCTCGGCGCCGCAGCAGCAGAAGACGATGCCCAGACCCGCATCGTGGTGCTGGAAGAGGACGGCGAGACCATCGGCCTGCGCGTGTCGGCAGTGGAAGATGTCGCCAACCTCACCGATTCACAGATCGAACCCCCGGATACCGCCCGCATCTGCCAGATCTCCAATGATCTGTTCCGCGGCGTCGCCCGGGTCAGCCAGCGCCCGATGATCCTGCTGGACGCCACACGGCTGTTGAGTTGATCTGGAAAAAAGGGGACGGAGGGGATTAAGTCGCAAGTGGCTCGGCGCTTTGCGCCGAAGCAGTGCCTGTCGGGGACGCAAGGAGTTGATCCGTTGGATCAACACCTTACGTCCCCACTGCGCGGTCGCCGTTGCCGAGGGGGCTGCAGTAGAGCCAGGTCGCTTGCGACTTGATCCCCTCCGTCCCCTTTTCAGCTGCGACCGCATCGACGCACCGCGTCGATTCCTCTAAAGAACCCCGCCGGGGTGCCGTTATGGATCACGGAACCGTTTGTCCGGAGCAACGATGAGCACTGTCGAACTGGGTGAGGATCTCGGCATCGAGAGCAGCACCGAGCTCAAGAACCGCCTCGCCCCGCTGGTGGCGCAGGCAGGCGAGCTGACCCTGGATGCAAGCCAGGTCGCCCGCATCCACACGGCCGCCGTGCAGGTGCTGTGTGCATTCGTGCAGGCCCGCCGCGATGCAGGCCTGGGCACCGGCTTCCACGGTTGCACCGCAACCTTCCGTGACGCCGCACGCCTGCTGGGCGTCACCCAGGCCCTGGGCCTGGACGTAACCCATGACAACCTGAAATCTGTGGAGAACGCTGCATGAGCGCACGTATCTTGGTGGTGGACGATTCGGCGTCGATGCGCCAGATGGTTTCCTTCGCCCTCACCTCGGCCGGTTTTGCCGTCGAAGAAGCCGAAGACGGCGCGGTCGCGCTGGGTCGCGCCAAGGGCCAGCGCTTCAACGCGGTGGTCACCGACGTCAACATGCCGAACATGGACGGCATCGCGCTGATCCGCGAACTGCGCCAGCTGCCGGACTACAAGTTCACCCCGCTGCTGATGCTGACCACCGAATCGGCCGCCGACAAGAAGTCCGAAGGCAAGGCCGCCGGTGCCACCGGTTGGCTGGTCAAGCCGTTCAATCCGGAACAGCTGGTCGCCACCGTGCAGAAAGTGCTGGGCTGATCGCCCCGCACCGCTCCCCTTCTTCGCTTCCGGACCACCACTGCCATGAGCATGGACCTGCAACGCTTCCACGCCACCTTCTTCGAGGAGAGCCGCGAAGGCCTCGACGCGATGGAGGCTGGCCTGCTGGCCCTGGAATCGGGGCAGCAGGACGCGGAGATCATCAATTCGGTGTTCCGCGCCGCCCACTCGATCAAGGGCGGCGCCGGCACCTTCGGCTTCGATGCCATCGCCGGCCTGACCCACGTGCTGGAAACGCTGCTCGATGAGCTGCGTGCCGGCAAGCGGGCCCTGGAAGGCCATGCCGTCGATGCCATGCTGTCCTCGGTGGATGTACTGCGCGCCCTGCTGCGCGAAGCCGAACATGGCCAGGCCGCAGACCCCGCTGCGGTCGCCGCAGTGAAGGCGCGCCTCGAAGCCGTTCTCTCCGGCCAGGCCGCACCGAGCGCGCCGGCCGCTGCCGCAGCCAAGGTGGACGATACGCCGGAAGCCTGGCAGATCGGGTTCACCCCGGCACCCTCGCTGTTCATGAGCGGCAACGACCCGTTGCGCATCATCCGCGAACTGGAACACCTCGGCTCGCTGCAGGTGGCCGCGCGCATGGAACGCCTGCCGGGCTTCGCCCAGCTCGACCCGCTGGAGGCCCACCTGGCGTGGGACCTGGGCCTGGTCGGCAAGGTGCCGCGCAGCAAGATCGAAGACACCTTCGCCTGGGTGCTGGACGACTGCGAACTGGACATCCGTCCGGCCGCGCCGCCGAGCCTGGCAACCCAGGCGCCCGTTGCTGCATCCCCTTCCACACCTGCTGCCGTCGTGCCGGCAGCGCCTGCTGCGCCTGCCGCCGGCGGTGCTGCCACCCAGGAAGCCGAAACGTCGATCCGCGTCAGCGTCGACAAGGTCGATGCGCTGATCAACCTGGTCGGCGAACTGGTCATCACCCAGGCCATGCTCAAGCAGGTCTCGCACGCGCTGGACCCGGTCCACGCCGAGAGCCTGTTCGCCGGCCTGGACCAGCTGGAACGCAACACCCGCGATCTGCAGGAAGCGGTGATCGGCGTGCGCATGCTGCCGGTCGACGCGGTGTTCCGCCGCTTCCCGCGCCTGGTCCGCGACCTGTCCAGCCGCCTCGGCAAGCAGGTGCGCCTGCGCACCGTCGGCGAGGGCACCGAGCTGGACAAGGGGCTGATCGAGAAAATCGCCGATCCACTGGTGCACCTGGTGCGCAACTCGATCGACCACGGCCTGGAAATGCCCGACGTGCGTCGCGGCGCGGGCAAGGACGAAACCGGCACGATCACCCTGGCCGCTTCGCACCAGGGCGGCCATATCGTCATTGAAGTGAGCGACGACGGCCGCGGCCTGGATCGCGCCAAGATCCTGGCCAAGGCCACCGAACGCGGCCTGGCCGTACCGGACAACCCGACCGATTCGCAGGTCTGGGACCTGATCTTCCAGCCAGGCTTCTCCACTGCCGATGCGGTCACCGACCTGTCCGGGCGTGGCGTCGGCATGGACGTGGTTCGCCGCAACATCCAGGCACTGGGCGGTGAGGTCCAGATCGAAAGCAGCCTGGGTACTGGCACCCGCACGCTGATCCGCCTGCCGCTGACCCTGGCCATCCTCGACGGCATGACCGTGGCCGTTGCCGGCGAAACCCTGATCCTGCCGCTGGCCTATGTGCTTGAGGCGTTGCAGCCGCAGGCCGAGGACATTCGCAGCATGGCCGGCGAAGGCCGCGTGCTGCGCGTACGTGGCGAGTACCTGCCGATCCTCTCGCTGAGCGAGTACTACGGCTACGGCAACCGTGCGCCGGGCAGTGAATCGCTGGTGGTCGTGGTCGAAGGCGATGGCCAGAAGATCGCACTGGAAGTGGATGAACTGGTCGGCCAGCAGCAGGTGGTGGTGAAGAACATCGAGAACAACTACCGCCGTATCGGCGGGGTGTCCGGTGCCACCATCCTTGGCGACGGCCGCGTCGCGTTGATCGTCGACATCGGCGGACTGGTGCGCTCGTTGCGGATGCCGCAGGCCGCCTGATCCACGCTGCATGCGTGTACTGGACCGCCGCCCTTCGGGGCGGCGGTTTTTGTTTGTGCGCGCTCTGCCAAGGGGGTCGGATCCCTTTCCGCAGGAAAGGGATCCGACCCCATCCCTTCTGTGAACTCCGTCGCCATGATGGTTGCGGGCGCAACTACTTCATCCAAGCGAAAGCACGCCGCTGCAACGCTTTCGCGCTGTCATACCTACGCAACCGAATGTGATCTGCGTCCATAAAGTCCACGCGGACGGCGCCGTTATTTCGCAATGACGGTCGTCACCGAACCCCACCGGGCACCCCCGTTCGCTCTGCAACCACCCCCGAACCGGCGCACAGACGCCGGCACTCTGCCCACCTGGAGCACCCTGCATGAAGTGGTTCCAAGATCTGCCCATCGCCCGCAAGCTGGCCGTGGGGTTCACCCTCACCACCTTGATGACCCTGATCCTCGGCGCCTTCGCACTGCTGCGCCTGAGCGAAGCCAACGCGCAGTTGCGCGAGATGGCTGGCAACGACATCCCCTCGGTCCAGCACCTGGGCGAGGCGCGCTCGCAGCTGGGGGAATTCCGCACCTATGAACTTGCACAGCTGAGCATGCTCGACCAGCCGGAGAAGGTCGCCGACTACAACGAGCGCATGGACGACACCGCCAAGGCCGTGCATGACGAGCTGGCCGCGTACTCGGCGCTGCCGGCGCTGGCCAAGGAGCGTGAACTCTATCGCGCGGCCAGCGCACAGCTGGACCGCTACTTCGCCGCCAACAAGGCGATGCGCGACGCCGTGGCCGCCGGTGATGGCGCTCGGGCCCAGCAGATCTCCGACGAGCAGTCGCGCCCGGCGCGTCGCGACCTGTTCGCTGCGATGAAGGCGCTGGGCACCCACATCGCCGGCCAGATGGACGGCAAGATCGCCGACGCCAACGCCACCCATCGCAACAGCATGATCGCGATCGTCAGCTGCATCGTGCTGCTTTCGTTGGTGGCCGCCGCACTGGCCACCGTCATCTCGCGCGCCGTCACTGGCCCGCTGGGCAAGGCCGTGCATGCCATCCAGGCGGTTGCCCGCGGCGACCTCAGCGTCAGCACCCAGGCCACCAGCAAGGACGAAGCCGGCAAGATGCTGGCCGCCACCGCCGAGATGACCGCAATGCTGCGCCGCTTCAGCGAGCAGACCCAGTTGATGGCACAGATGCACGCTGGGCCGGACATCAGCCACCGCATCCCGGAGGATTTCCCGGGTGTGTATGGCCAGCTGGCCAACGGCATCAACACGGTGATCTTCGAACACCTCGATGCGATCGTCGATGCCATTGAAGTGCTCAACCAGTACGCCATCGGCAACCTCGCCCCGGACGCCCGCCGCCTGCCCGGCAGCCGCGCGATCCTGCACGAGTCGATGGACGCGGCCAAGGCCAGCCTGCTGGCCATCAACACACAGATCCAGCAGCTGGCCTCGGCCGCCGCCGCCGGCGACTTCAGCCAGCGCGGTGATGCGCAGCGTTTCGATCACGATTTCCGCGTGATGATCGATCAGCTCAACAGCATGATGCAGGTGGCCGACGGCAACCTCGGCCAGCTCTCGCAGCTGCTGCAGTCGATCGCCGCCGGCGACCTGACCGCACGCATGGACGGCCAGTTCAACGGCGTGTTCGCGCGCATGCGTGACGACGCCAACACCACCGTCGCACAGCTGACCCAGATCGTCGGCCAGATCCAGGCCAGTGCCTCCAGCATCACCCTGGCCGCTGGCGAGATCGCGTCCGGCAACAGCGACCTGTCGCGCCGTACCGAGCAGCAGGCCGCCAACTTGGAAGAAACCGCTGCCTCGATGGAGGAACTGACCTCCACCGTGCGCCAGAACGCCGAGCACGCCCGCCAGGCCAACCAGCTCGCCATCGGCGCGCACGGTGTCGCTTCGCAGGGCGGCGAGGTGGTCGGCCAGGTGGTCACCACCATG
>NZ_JCAFSU010000023.1:0-44695 GCF_059369555.1 Stenotrophomonas sp. YJH_SMC_21 | reverse complement strand
TACGCTGGCCTGAAGGCCAAGGGCAAAGCGAGCAAGGTGGCGCTCGTGGCGGTCATGCGCAAAATGCTGGTGATCCTCAACGCCCGTAAGCGAGACGCCGAGGTGGCCCTCGGCTGCCCCTGACAAGACAGTTGCTACTGACCACCACCCACGGGAATGGATCCCGTGACTGCGAGAACACCTTGAAGCGCACCACCCTGATCGCCCTTTCCCTTGGCCTGCTCGCACCGCTGGCCGCCCATGCCGCACAGGACCTGCCAACGCTCTACCAGGCCTTTGAAGAGGCCGGCAATTCGTCACTGGGCATGGACCAACTCAACCAGACGGTGACATTCACTGCCGTCGCACTGAGCGTTTCCAGCAACCTGGCGGGCGAGCCACTGATCGAGGCCGGCGATGACCAGGGCAATGTCCTGGCCCGGCTGACCAGCGACGACGAACAGCAGGCGGCCAAGCTGGGCGCACTGGAAGAAGGCGCGACCTTCACCGCCAGCTGCACGCTGCAGTTCAGCTCGGGCACCGATTACCTGTCCTTCGGCGATTGCACCATCAAGTAAAGATGAAGCCGGCAAAATGCCGGCTTCATTTCTTTGCCTCTGTAGCGTCGAGCCATGCTCGACTCATGCATCATCACGGCCCCGTAGGCACCGGACCATAAACGTTCTCCTGCGGCGTGCCCGGCAGCAGCGAGAAGATCATGATCACGATCCCGCCCCCCGGCACCAGCGCCAGCAGGAACAGCCAGCCCGACTGGTTGCAGTCATGCAGGCGGCGTACGGTCACTGCGATCAGCGGCACGATCGTGGCCAGCCACATCACACACAGCAGCACCACCATGCCGATCAGGATGCCGGCCAGCGCTTCGGCACTGTTGCGCAGGAGGATCGCCAGCACGCCGGCCAGCAGCATCACTGCCGTTGCGACCAGGAACAGGAACAGCTGGTACATCCAGTACTCGCGGCGGTTCGCGCGGCCCTCGAACTGGGCGTAGCGCTTCAACGGCAGAATCATTTCCTGCACGGCATCGATCCTTGAAAAAGTAGCCGCGCAGTGTGCCAAATGAACGTGCCGGGAACAATGTTGCCACTGCAGGGTCGAGCCGTGCTCGACTGCCTTACCGAATATGCCAACACGCCTGCCAAGAGCGAAGTCGAGCATGGCTCGACGCCACATGAACCGGGTCAGCGGCCCTTCGCGGCGCGCGCAGCCTCGCGCTCGGCGCGCAAACGATCCAGCTTTTCCTTCAACTTGATTTCCAGCCCGCGCGGCACCGGGTTGTAGTACAACCGTTCGCCCATCGCATCCGGGAAACCGGTCTGGTCGAGCGCGATGCCACCCTCCGCATCGTGGTCATACTGGTACTCGGCGCCGTAGCCCAGTTCCTTCATCAGCTTGGTCGGCGCATTGCGCAGGTGCAGCGGCACTTCTTCTGTGCCGCTCTCGCGCACATCGGACTTGGCCTGGTTGAAGGCCGCATAGCCGGCATTCGACTTCGCCGTGCTGGCCAGATAAAGCACCAGCTGGGCGAACGCGAGCTCTCCCTCCGGACTGCCCAGCCGCTCATAGATGTCCCACGCTTCCAGCGCCATGCTCTGCGCACGCGGGTCGGCCAGGCCGATATCCTCGATGGCCATGCGGGTCAGCCGGCGCGCCAGGTAAGACGGATCGCAGCCGCCATCGAGCATGCGGGTCAGCCAGTACAGCGCGGCGTCCGGGTTGGAGCTGCGCACGGATTTGTGCAGCGCCGAGACCTGGTCGTAGAACTGCTCGCCGCCCTTGTCGAAGCGGCGGGTACGATCGGCCAGCACCTGGGTCAGGGTCTGCGGCGTGATGCGCCCACCCTCCCCGCCCGCCAGCTCAGCGGCGATCTCCAGCAGGGTCAGCGCACGGCGCACGTCGCCGTCGGCGGCGGTCGCAATTTCCAGCAGCAGCTCGGGAGCGACCTCGATGTGCTCTTCACCCAGGCCGCGTTCGCGGTCACCCAGCGCACGCTCCAGCGCCTCAACGATGTCTGTGGGCGAAACGCCTTCCAGCACGTGCACGCGGCAACGCGACAGCAGCGCCGAATTCAGCTCGAACGATGGATTCTCGGTGGTGGCACCGACGAACAGGATGGTGCCGCGCTCGATATGCGGCAGGAACGCATCCTGCTGCGCCTTGTTGAAGCGGTGCACCTCATCCACGAACAGCACGGTGCGGCGGCCTTCGGCGAAGCGTTGCGCGGCCTCGGCCAGCACCTGGCGCACCTCCGGCAGGCCGGACAGCACGGCAGAGATGGCGCGGAATTCCGCATCAGCGTACTCGGCCAGCAGCAGCGCCAGCGTGGTCTTGCCGCAGCCCGGCGGCCCCCACAGGATCATCGAATGCACGCGACCGGATTCGACCGCGCGGCGCAGCGCACTGTCCGGCGCCAGCAGGCGCTTCTGCCCGACCATTTCGTCCAGGGTGCGGGGGCGCATGCGCTCGGCCAGCGGGCGCATGTGTTCCCGATCGACGCTCAGCAGATCGGGGCCGGGGAATGAAGTGGAGCGATGTCTTGGCACCCGGTCATTGTACCGCGCCGCCCAACGGTAGCGCCGGGCCGTGCCCGGCGGGCGGGACGCGATGTCTGGTAGTGCCGGCCGCTGGCCGGCAGATCAACAGCGTGTCAACCAAGGTTGACACCCACCAAGGCGGTGCCGGTTGAAACCCACCAGAGCGGTTGGCGCCGGGCCACAGGATTCGGTAGTGCCGGCCGCTGGCCGGCAGATCAAAAGCGTGTCAACCAAGGTTGACACCCACCAAGGCGGTGCCGGTTGGCACCCACCAGAGCAGGTAGCGCCAGGCCATGCCCGGCGACCACCATTAATTACCGATGACGTCGGTGCCCTTCGGCGGCGTAAAGCTGAAGGTGCCGGCGGCGAAGCCCGGGTTGCGCTTCCAGCCACTGAAGCTGATCACCGTACGCTGGCCAACCGCATCGGTGATTTCCATCTTGGCCAGCCCCTGCGCGTTGAAGCCCAGCGCGGCGTACTGGAAGCTGGCTTCGGTCTCGCGCTTCGGCGACAGCGACAGCCACTGCAGGCCGTCGCGCTGCGCGGCCTCTTCGCTGACGTCGTACTGCTGCTCCAGCAGCGCCGGGTTGATCAGCGCGGTCAGCGGGCTGTTCTGCTCTTCCTTGCCCTGCTCGCGTACGGTGGCCTGCTCCAGGTCCGGCTCATACATCCAGACCTTCCTGCCGTCAGCCACGATCAACTGCTCGTGCGGGCGCACGTATTCCCAACGGAACAGGCGCGGCGCCGACAGTGCCACACGGCCACTGGTCGATTCCTTCACCTTGCCGCGACTGTCGAACACCTGCTGGCTGAACTGGCCATCCAGGCCCTTCAGGCCGCTGGTGAAGGTCTTCAGGTCATCGCGGGCGCCAGCCCAGGCGCTGCCGGCGGCGGCGCAGGCCACGGCCAGGGTGGTGGTGGCAAGGAAACGGCGGAAGCGGAAGTTCATGCGGGAATCCTGTGGGCGCGGGCGCCAGGAAAGGTGGTTGCCAGTGTGCCCGGGGAAAGATGAATGGGCGATCAGGGCGACATTATGCCGCCCTGAACGTCCATCGGCGATTCAGCCACCGGATCCCGGCAGCTTGCCGTACAGCACCTGGCCGCGGAAGCCACGCCGCACTTCGCGATACAGCGCGCGGAACGCCGGATAGTCCTGCGGCTGGCACAACGCCTCTGGCCCACGCACTGCATTCTGCTGCAAGCGGTGGTGCACGATCACCTCCTGGCCCTCGCGACTCCAGTCCACCCGGTACTCGCCGGCTGCATTGGCGAAACGCTGGCTGGCCGGGATGGCGATGATCGGCGCATTGGCCGGGAACTGCAGGCGATAGGTTTCCTCGCGCAGGCTGGCATTGCAGTAGAACGGTGTCTCGTTGGCCGGCGCCGAGGCGGTGGCGTACAAGCCACGCACCGACTCGCCACCCGGCGGGTCCGGCACGGCCATGCCGCCGGCCACGCTGAAGTCGGCGTAGTCCTCGGCCTGGAACGCCATGCGATAGCCAAACGGCCGGGTCAGGTCGACCGGCACGCCCTGGATCTGCAGCTGCCCTCGCCCATCGAAACCTGAGGCGGCCATGATCTGCTCTTCAGCGCGCGCACGGTTCTGCGCGTTGAGCTGGGAGAACTGGGCGCGCATGCCGATCTCGGCGTTCTCGCCCAGTTTCGGAATGGTCTCGCCGCGCAGGTTGCCGTTGGCGTCGAAGGTGAAACGCACCTCCATCGAGGTGGCATTGCGCTCCGGCGTATTGGCCGGGGTGCGTGCCAGCGTGGCGTCGCGGGTACGCATCACCGGCGCACCCAGATCACCTTCCGGCAGCTGACCGAAGCGCGCCCACGCGGTGGTCGAATCCAGGTAGAGATCAAACTCGGGAATGTAGGTGATGGCGTGGTTGAAGCGGCCCAGCACCGGAATCTTCGGCAACGTCGGGCCGCCACCTGCACCGATCAGCACCGGCGAGCTGGCGATGCCCTTGGCTGCCAGCAGCGCCTCCAGGATCGTCACGTGGTCCTTGCAGTCACCGTAGTGGTTGTCGAGGATGCTCTGCGCGCTGTTCGGCTCCAGCCCGCCATTGCCCAGGTACACCGCGACGTAGCGGATGTTCTGCGCAACCCAGCGATACAGCGCATCAGCCTGCTCGCGGCGGTCGCTGATACCCGCGGTGATCTCATCAGCCAGCGCCTGCAGCGCCGGGGTCACCTCGGCCGCCGGGCCCGCCTTGAGCTGGTAGGCGCGACCCATCTGCGACCAGGCACGATAGGTACTGGCCATGATGTTCGGGCCGAACTCCCAGCCCGCCGCCGACCAGTTCTGCGCCGGCATCGCCTCGCGACGCTGGTAGCGCCAGCGCCACTGCGCCTGGCCGTTCTTCACCGTCGGCCGATCGCTGCCCTGCACGCCGCGGCTGTCGATGAACATCGGCAGGTTGGCCGGCGCACTCAGGGTGACTTCGGCGTCCTCGTACTCGGTGAACACATTGAAGGTCTCCCACAGGCCGAAATAGCCCGGGAAGTACGGCGTGGCCTGGGTGCGGCGCACCTGGTAGTACAGACGGGTGCCCGGGGCCAGGTTCGGGAACACGATCACCCGCACCTTGCGGTCGGCATACATCGCCGCCGAGGCGCTGGAGTAGCTTTCCTGGGTGTAGATGCGGTCGGCCGGCACGTCACGGCGCTGGCCGTCGGCGGTGATGGTGTAGGCGCCAAGCACCTCCAGGGTTTCCATCTTCTCGCTGTAGCTCAGCCGCACCTGGCTGAACTGCTCGACCGAGGCCTTGGTCTTGAGCAGCACTTCGTAGGTTTCGGTCTGCACATTGCCGGCATCCGGCCGCACCTGGTAGTCGGCGCGGTAACGGACAATGCTGAAGTTATTGCTGGCTTCGGTATCGCCGCTGGTGGAAGGCGGCGCCGTGGCGGGCGCGGAGGTGGCGGTGTCTGCCAGTGCCGGGCCGGCAGCCAGGAAGGCTGCCAGCGCCAGTGCCAGCGCGCTTGGTACGGGGTGAAGCATGCGTCGGTTCCTTGGACGTCGTGGGGGATACGTCGGGTCTTACTTCGGCGGCGGCGGTGCCAGCACCGTGCGGTCGCCGTTGTGCTCGGGCGGGCTGACCACGCCGGCCGCTTCCATGGCCTCGATCAGTCGCGCTGCACGGTTGTAGCCGATCTTCAGCCGGCGCTGCACGCCGGAAATCGATGCACGGCGGGTCTCGGTGACCACCCGCAGCGCTTCGTCATACAACGGGTCGGACTCGTCGCCGGACGAACTGTTCTCGGGCAGGCCGGTGGCGCCGACGACCACGCCGTCGCCCATCGTCTGCACTTCGTCCAGCACGCCGTCGACATAGTCGGCAGGTCCCATCGCCTTGAGGTGCTCGACCACGCGATGCACTTCATCGTCGGACACGAACGCACCATGCACGCGCTCGGGCAGCGCGGTGCCCGGCGGCAGGTACAGCATGTCGCCGTGGCCCAGCAGTGTTTCCGCGCCGGACTGGTCGAGGATGGTGCGCGAGTCGATCTTGGAGCTGACCTGGAAGGCGATTCGGGTCGGGATGTTGGCCTTGATCAGGCCGGTGATCACGTCCACCGACGGGCGCTGCGTGGCCAGGATCAGGTGGATGCCGGCCGCACGTGCCTTCTGTGCCAGGCGCGCGATCAGCTCTTCCACCTTCTTGCCGACGATCATCATCATGTCGGCGAATTCGTCGATGAAGATGACGATGAACGGCAGGGTTTCCAGCGGGCGCGGCGCCTCGCCGAGCTCCGGGTTCGGCTTGAACAGCGGGTCCATCAGCGGCTGTCCTGCGTCCTGGGCTTCCTTCACCTTCTTGTTGAAGCCGGCCAGGTTGCGCACGCCCACTGCGCTCATCAGCTTGTAGCGGCGCTCCATCTCGGCCACGCACCAGCGCAGGCCGTTCGCGGCCTCCTTCATGTCGGTGACCACAGGTGCCAGCAGGTGCGGGATGCCCTGGTAGACGCTCAGTTCGAGCATCTTCGGGTCGATCATCAGCATCCGCAGGTCTTTCGGCGAGGCCTTGAACAACAGGCTCAGCACCATCGCGTTGACCGCCACCGACTTGCCCGAACCGGTGGTACCGGCCACCAGCAGATGGGGCATGCGTGCCAGGTCGGCCACGGTCGGGCGACCGGCGATGTCCTTGCCCAGCGCCAGGGTCAGCACACTGGCCGACTTGTCATATTCCTTCGAGCGCAGCAGCTCGGACAGGAAGATCATCTCGCGGGTGACGTTGGGGATTTCCAGGCCGATCACCGACTTGCCCGGAATGACGTCGACCACGCGCACCGACTTCACCGACAAGCCGCGCGCGATGTCCTTGTCCAGCGAACTGATCTGGCTGACCTTGATGCCCGGTGCCGGCTCGATCTCGAAGCGGGTGATGACCGGGCCGGGATTGGCGCCGACCACCTGCGCATCGATGCGGAAGTCCTTCAGCTTGAACTCGATCTGCCGCGACAGGGTCTCCAGCGTCTCTTCGTCGTAGCCCTTGGGCTGCGGCTTGGGATCATCCAGCAGCGCCAGCGGCGGCAGGTCCGAGCCATCACCGTTGACGCCGCGGAACATCGGAATCTGGGTATCGCGCTTGGCCCGATCGCTCTTCTCGATCACCGGCTCCGGACGCGGCTCGATCTTCACCGGCTCGCGCTTGGCGCGCACCTCGGCGTCGGCCTTGCGCACTTCCTGGCGCTCCTCGCGCATCACCCGGGTCTGCTTCCACTCGGTGACTTCTTCCTTCTTGCGTTCCAGCAACGGCGCCAGCGACATCACGCCGCGGCCGATCTTCTCCATCACCGTGAACCAGGACAGCCCGGTCGCGAGCGTGATCGAGGCCAGCAGCAGCACCAGCACGAACAGGTTGGCGCCCAGCGCGCCGAAGCCCACCGTGAGCGAATTGCCCACCAGCTTGCCGAGGATGCCGCCGGCGCTGGAGACGTCGCCACTGAACAGGCGCACGTGCAGGAAGCCGGTGCCGGCGATGAGGAAACCGACCAGGCCGACCAGGCGCAGCGCAGGATCCAGGTCGTTCTCGCCCTTGCTCTCGCGCTTGAGCCCGAACATGGCGATCCACGCCAGCGCGCCGAGCACCACCGGCAGCAGGAAGGCGATGTAGCCGAACAGCTGCAGCAGCACGTCGGCGATCCAGGCCCCGGCGCGGCCACCCAGGTTGTGCACCGGCGCGACCACGCTGCCGGTATGCGACCAGCCCGGATCAGTCGCTGAATAGGTGAAAAGACTGGCCGCCAGGTACAGCAGGGCCGGCGCGATGGCGATCAGGCCCAGATCGCGCCAGAGACGCTGGCGGCGTGGATTGTCGGTCGTCGCCGCCGCGGCCGTGCGACGTGACGCCTTGCTGTCGTCGGACTTGGAGCGTTCGGGGACCTGCTTCGCCACCTTAGACCATACCTTTGGAATGCGCTGTTAGTGATTGATAATAAATGAGACGGCGTCAGTTTTCAGTTATGCGACGTCCGGCAGGCCAATCCGGGGGCCGAAACCACTGCTGGATGACGGCGTTCCGTTCATCGGCTTGAATCGCCCTGCCCCAGCCGCCACTCTATGACCAGCCAAGGATGCTGCGCAAACATCGCCAGCGCCTTGTCCCATCTACCTTTTCGCGAGTTTACATGAGCACCAGCCTGCCCTCCCGCCACCAGCGCCTCGTCATCCTCGGTTCCGGCCCGGCCGGTTGGACCGCCGCCGTCTACGCCGCCCGCGCCAACCTGAAGCCGGTCGTCATCACCGGCCTGCAGCAGGGCGGCCAGCTGATGACCACCACCGAGGTGGACAACTGGCCGGGTGACGCACACGGCCTGATGGGCCCGGACCTGATGGCGCGCATGCAGGCCCATGCCGAGCGCTTCGAGACCGAGGTCATTTTCGACCACATCCACACCGCCGACCTGTCGCAGCGTCCGTTCAAGCTGATCGGCGACAGCCACGAGTACACCTGCGATGCGCTGATCATCGCCACCGGCGCCACCGCCAAGTACCTGGGCATCCCGACCGAAGACGAGTTCAAGGGCCGCGGTGTGTCCGCCTGCGCCACCTGTGACGGCTTCTTCTACCGCGACCAGGACGTGGTCGTGGTCGGTGGCGGCAACACCGCCGTGGAAGAGGCCCTGTACCTGTCCAACATCGCCCGCAAGGTCTACCTGGTCCACCGCCGCGACACACTGAAGGCGGAAAAGATCATGCAGGACAAGCTGTTCAAGAAGGTGGCCGAAGGCAAGATCGAGACCGTCTGGCACCACCAGGTGGAAGAAGTGCTGGGCAATGATGCCGGCGTGACCGGCGTGCGCGTGAAGTCCACCCTGGACGGCAGCACTCGCGACATCGACGCCCACGGCTTCTTCGTGGCCATCGGCCACCACCCGAACACCACCCTGTTCGACGGGCAGCTGGCGATGAACAACGGCTACCTGGAAATCCGCTCGGGCCTGGGCGGCAATGCCACCCAGACCTCGGTGGAAGGCGTGTTCGCCGCCGGCGACGTGGCCGACCAGCACTACCGCCAGGCGATCACCTCGGCCGGCTTCGGCTGCATGGCCGCGCTGGATGCCGAGCGCTACCTGGACGCGCAGGGCAAGGCCAGCTGAGAGGCTGACCCGCTCCTGTAGGGCCGAGCCACGCCCGACTCCGGATGAAAGGCCGACGCCAGTGCGTCGGCCTTTCTGTTTCATCTGCCCTATCCTTCCCTCATGCCTTCCCCCCGCTTCCTCGACTCCCTGCAGTCCATCCCCGCCATCGACTGGGATGCCCTGCACGACGGGCAGAACCCCTTCGTCAGCCACGCCTTTCTCTCAGGCCTTGAACAGCACGGCTGCCTGCGCGAGGACTGGGGCTGGCAGCCCCGGCACTTCACGCTCTGGGAAGGCGACAGCTTGGTCGGCGCCATTCCGGGCTACCTGAAGACCAATTCGCACGGCGAGTTCGTGTTCGACCATGCGTGGGCCAACGCGTATGCCCGTCATGGCCGCGACTACTATCCGAAGTGGCTGGGCGCGGTGCCGTACTCACCGGTCACCGGCCCGCGGTTGCTGGCCCGTCACGATTCAGATCGCGCCACCTTGCTGTCGGCATTGCGCGAGGCGCTGCCGGCACTGGACGTGTCCTCGGCCCATATCAACTTCCACACCGCAGTGGACGAGGCGCTGTTCGGCGATGACTGGCTGCTGCGCGAAGACGTGCAGTTCCAGTGGCAGAACCCGGGTGACTGGGCGACATTCGACCAGTTCCTCGGTGCGATGAACCACAAGCATCGCAAGAACATCCGCCAGGAACGGGCCAAGGTCACCCGCCAGGGCATCACCTTCCGCGTGGTGCACGGCGATGAAGCCAGCCGTGCCGACCTGCAGGCGATGTATCGCTTCTACCTGCAGACGTTCCTCGAGTACGGCAACGCCCCGGCGCTCACCGAGGCCTTCCTGCGCCATCTGGCCATTTCATTGGGCCGCGGGCTGGTGCTGTTCCTGGCCGAACAGGACGGCGAGCCGATTGCCGGCGCGCTGTGCCTTCGCGGTGGCGACACCCTGTACGGCCGCTACTGGGGCGGCGCCACCCTGCCCGGCCTGCACTTCGAGGCCTGCTACTACCAGGGTATCGAGTACTGCCTGCGCGAAGGGCTGACCCGATTCGAACCGGGTGCACAGGGCGAGCACAAGCTGGCGCGGGGCTTCCTGCCGACGCTGGTGCGCAGCCGGCACTGGGTGGCCGATGCGGATTTCGCAGAAGCACTGCAGGATTGGTGCCGGCGGGAACGGCGCGATGTGCGGCGCTACCAGCAGGAGCTGCAGGGGCATGGGCCGTTCCGCGTAGAGCCGTAGTGCCGAGCTGGCTCGACTGGCGCGGCGCCGAGAAGCGTGCCAACCAAGGTTGGCACCTACCAGGGCAGTGGGGCGCGCCAACCAACGTTGGCACCTATCAGGACAATGGCGAGGGCGCTGTGCTCAGGTGCACTGCCAGAAGTGCCCGCTCACCCGGCACTTCGCACACCAGAACGTGTAGAGCATGCCGCCACTACCCCAGAGCAGCGCGCCTCCACTGGTGGTCGGCAGTGTCGAATCCAGCTGCATCACGAAGGGCATCTCCTCGCCGCAATCGATGCATGCCGGGTACCAGGCACTCTGCACCCAGCTGGGCGCGCCGCCCACGCGCGACAGGTTCTGCCGATGGTTGGACTGGCCCCAGTCCTGCTGCTGCCACCGCCTGGTATCCATGGCGACCAGGCCGATCTCGGCACGCACCAGGTCACCGCTGTCGGTCGGCGTGGCCGGCACCTCCAGACGCTGGCTGGGGTGGCAGCTGGGCAGGCCGACGGCATCGTGGCGATAGAAGCGCACGGGCGGGTCTTCCCAGCCGCAGCAGTCCAGGCACAGGCCCAGCGTGATCTCACCCGCCGCGCCCGGCTGCAGCGCGGCAGCGTCGGTTCGCATCAGGCGCTGCAGCGGTGCATGGCAGCTGCCACACAACGCTTCCAGCGGTCCTCCCATCTGCCCCGCATGGTGCACCTGCCCACCATTCCAGGTCGGGTGCAGGCGCCAGATACGCTTGCGCCAGCTCGGTTCGTCCGCCTGCTGCGCGCGATGCTGCTCGCGGCCAAAGCGGATGTGCAGCGGCCGCTCCCCATGCAGGCGGCGCGGCAGCGGCCCATCAGCCACGCCGGCCCAATGCGCCCAGACCTCAGCATCCAGCGCGCCCCAGTCAGCGAGGTAGCCGCGGGCAACGGCATAGCTCTCGGGCTGCGCCGCGAGCAGCAGCGCCCTGGCCCGCGCCATTTCGCGATCGTCATCGGCTTCGGCCAGAATCTGCGCCCACTGCCCGGCAGTGGCAGACGGCAGGCCCCGCCACACCTGCGAAGCCAGCTGCAGCTCATTCTCACTGACAATCGCCAGCAAGGCCTCCCAGTCGTCCTGCAGCACCTGCGGCGCCTGGTAGCTGGCGAATTCGATCACGCTGGCCAGCAGCTCACCGCGCTCTCCATCACGATAGCGACGCCAGGCCTCGGCACAGACCGGCGCAACCGCTTCGTCGGGCAGCAGATCCAGCGTCATGTCGAGAAAGGCCGAGCTGGGTGAACGCCGGGCAAGGGCCAGCCGCATCAGCGCACCGAGCTGACCCGGCTGCTCAGTCGCCAGCGCCAGCAGCATGCTCTGGCTGTCGTTGCACGTGCGCGGGTTGTCGTGCACATCGAGGATGGCGGTGATCGCGTCACTCATGCGTGGGCTCCTTGCCGTTGGACGTTGATGGTGCCAGACATCAGCGGTCACCACGGCGAATACAATGAGGGCATGACCCGCCAGCTGCCCTGGCGCCTGGCTGATGCGCCGGACGCCCCCTTCCCGCCGGCCGAGACCGCGCTGCGCCAGCCCGATGGCCTGCTCGCCGTCGGCGGTGACCTGCACCCGGTGCGCCTGCTCAATGCCTACGCTGGCGGCATCTTTCCGTGGTTCAGCGAGGGCGAGCCGATCCTGTGGTGGTCGCCGGACCCGCGCATGGTGTTCCGCACCGAGGGCGTGCATCTGTCCAGCCGGTTCCGCCGCCAGCTGCGCAGCAGTACGTGGGAGGTCACCGCCGACACCGCCTTCAGCCGCGTGATGCGCGCCTGTGCGGCAGCACCGCGGCCCGGCCAGGACGGCACCTGGATCAGCCCGGCGATGGTCGAGGCCTACGGCCAGCTGCACGACCTGGGCTTCGCCCATTCGTTTGAAGTCTGGGACCAGCAGACCCTCGTCGGTGGCATCTACGGGGTGGCAATCGGGTCGATGTTCTTCGGCGAAAGCATGTTCAGTGGTGCCAGCGGCGGCTCCAAGATCGCCCTGGCCGCCCTGGCATCCACCCTGCATGGTTGGGGCTGGGAACTGATCGATGCCCAGGTGGAGAATCCGCACCTGCTGCGGATGGGCGCCGAGCACCTGCCGCGCGCGGAATTCCTGCAGCACGTGCGCCGGGCCGTGCGCGGTGACGGCCGGGAAGGCCCGTGGACCCAAGCGGTTGGACGCCTGCCAGCACGGCGTTTGGCCGGGGGTTAACACAAACTTTGCAAGCTGGCGCCGTCACGCGTAAAATACCGCGCCTTAGGCCCAGCGTGGCCGTTTTCTGAACCGCACAGGACTACATGTCGAAAGACGATTCCATCGAGTTCGAGGGCACCGTCAGCGAGACGCTGCCGAACACCACTTTCCGCGTTCGCCTGGAAAATGGGCACGAAATCATCGCCCATATCTCCGGCCGCATGCGCAAGAACTACATCCGCATCCTCACCGGTGACCGGGTCAAGGTTGAAATGACCCCGTATGACCTGACCAAGGGTCGTATCACCTACCGCATGAAGTAAGCGGTCGGCGCCTGGCGCCACTCGACAAGGCCAGCCCTGGTTGCTGGCCTTTTGTCATGCCCGGAATCCGGCCCTGCCGGAGGTCACCGTGACCGAGCTCACCGTGGCGTCGGTCAGCCCCGCTTGCGGCAGATTCGCGCCTGCAGCCGCCGCGGCATCGTGGGATCCGATCCAGTCCGGATCGCCACCCCCTCCCGATCATGAACGCCCTGCTCCCGCACGCCCTGCTCCCGCACGTCCTGCTGCCGGCAGTTCTGCTGGTCAGCCTCCCCCTGGCGGCATTCGCCGCTGAACCCAGCAAGCCCTCCAACGCGTCCGAGTGCATTGCCCTCAGCGCCAATCGCGATATCCGCCCCTCCAGCACGGAACGCGAGGTGTTGCTGCGCGACGGTGACAACCACTATCGGGTGCACCTGCAGAAGCGCTGCCTGGGCGCTGCCGCCTCGGCCAGCTATGTCTTCTTCACGCCCAGTACCCCTGAACGGATCTGCGGCGATGCCCGCAGCACACTGAAAACCGACAGCAATCACTGCACCGTGACCCGGATCGAACCGATCGATGCGGCGACCTTCAGGCGGCTGGCGCAGCAGGGGCGTTGAGTTGCAGTGCATGCGACAAGGGCGGCCGAAGCCGCCCTTGTCATTTCCAGTCTTTCACGCCAAGCCTGCGGCGTCAGCTCATTCCACCGTGACCGGCAGCAGCCGCTCCGGCTCGGCCTGGGTCTCGACCACCAGCTCGTCGTCGCGCACGTCGATGCTGACCTTGCCGCCGTTGACCAGCTTGCCGAACAGCAGCTCGTCGGCCAGCGGACGCTTGATCTTGTCCTGGATCACGCGGGCCATAGGACGGGCACCCATCAGCGGGTCGAAACCATGGTGGGCCAGCCAGTCGCGCGCGGTCGGGGTGGCCGACAGGCTGACGTGCTTGTCCTGCAGCAGCATCTCCAGCTCGATCAGGAACTTGTCGACCACGCGCAGGATGTGCTCGAAGCCCAGCGCCTGGAACTGCACCACCGCGTCAAGACGGTTGCGGAATTCCGGGGTGAAGCTGCGGCGGATGGTCTCCATCGCGTCGGTGGCATGGTCCTGCTTGGTGAAGCCGATCGACCGCCGCGAGGCCTGCGCGGCGCCGGCATTGGTGGTCATCACCAGCACCACGTTCTTGAAGTTCGCTTCGCGACCGTTGGTATCGGTCAGCACACCGCGGTCCATCACCTGCAACAGGATGTTGAAGATGTCCGGATGCGCCTTCTCGATCTCATCCAGCAGCAGCACGCAATGCGGCGTCTTGACGATCTTCTCGGTCAGCAGGCCGCCCTGGTCGAAACCGACGTAGCCCGGAGGCGCGCCGATCAGGCGGCTGATCGAATGCGGCTCCATGTACTCGGACATGTCGAAGCGGACCAGCTCGATGCCCAGCTGCAACGCCAGCTGCTTGGTCACTTCGGTCTTGCCGACGCCGGTCGGGCCGGCGAACAGGAAATTGCCGATCGGCTTTTCCGGGTTGCCCAGGCCCGAACGGGCCAGCTTGATCGCCGAGGACAGCGTCTCGATGGCCGGGTCCTGGCCGAAAATCACCATCTTCAGGTTGCGCTCCAGGTGCTGCAGCACATCCTTGTCGGTGGCACTGACCTGCTTGGCCGGGATCCGCGCCATCTTGGCCACGATCGCCTCGACCTCCTCGACGTCGATCAGCTCCTTGCGCTGCTCCTCGGGCAGCAGGCGCTGGCGGGCACCGGCCTCGTCGATCACGTCGATGGCCTTGTCCGGCAGCAGGCGGTCGCCGATGTGCTTCACCGACAGGTCCACTGCGGCCTGCAGGGCCTCGTCGGAGTAGGTCACACCGTGATGCAGCTCGTACTTGGACTTCAGGCCCTGCAGGATCTCGTAGGTCTCGCCCACCGTCGGCTCGACGATGTCGATCTTCTGGAAGCGGCGCGCCAGCGCGCGGTCCTTCTCGAAGATGCCGCGGTATTCCTGGAACGTGGTCGAGCCGATGCAGCGCAGCTCGCCCGACGCCAGCGCCGGCTTGATCAGGTTGGACGCATCCATGGTGCCGCCCGACGCCGAACCGGCACCGATGATGGTGTGGATCTCGTCGATGAACAGCACCGCGTTGGGCACCTTCTTCAGTGCCGTCAGCACGCTCTTCAGGCGCTTCTCGAAGTCGCCACGGTACTTGGTACCAGCCACCAGTGCGCCCAGGTCGAGCGAGTAGATCACCGCGTCGGCCAGCACGTCGGGCACCGAGCCTTCGATGATGCGGCGGGCCAGGCCCTCGGCGATGGCCGTCTTGCCTACGCCCGCCTCACCGACGTACAGCGGGTTGTTCTTGCGGCGGCGGCACAGGACCTGGATGGTGCGCTCGATCTCGTCGGCACGGCCGACCAGCGGGTCGATGCGACCTGCCCGCGCCTGGTCGTTGAGGTTGCTGGCGAATTCGGTCAGGGCATCCCCCTTGGGCTCGCCCTCCCCGCCTTCCATGCGGCTCTCGCCCTCCGGGGACGAAGACGACTGCTCGCCTTCATCGCCCAGCTTGGCGATGCCATGGGACAGGTAATTGACCACATCCAGCCGGGTCACATCCTGCTGGTTGAGGTAATAGACGGCGTGGGAGTCCTTTTCGCCGAAGATGGCGACCAGCACATTGGCGCCGGTGACCTCCTTCTTGCCCGAGGACTGCACGTGGTACACGGCCCGCTGCAGCACACGCTGGAAGCCCAGGGTCGGCTGGGTGTCGCGGCCATCGTCTTCCGCCAGGCGGGACACGGAGGCCTCGATGGCCTGCTCCAGCTCCTGGCGCAGGCGGTCGGCATCGGCACCACAGGCCTTCAGTACGGCCTGGGCTGACGGGTTGTCGAGCAGTGCCAGCAGCAGGTGTTCGACCGTCATGAACTCATGCCGGGCCTCACGGGCGCGCTTGTAGCACTGGCCGATGGTGTGTTCGAGGTCTTTGCTGAACATGGATTACTCCGGCGGCAGATGGGGACAATATGCGGCCTGACTACGCGATTTCCATCACCCTAGCGGATTGCTGCGTTCAGATGGCGTTAGCAGTACAGATCGCTTGATCTTCATTCACTCCAGGACAGCCCACCCAGCATGAGCGAACCCTACCTGAGCCGCTGGCGATTGCGGCGTGATGGCCCGGCCCTCCGTACGCCCCACGCCCGGCTCTGGCCGGTGCTGACCGCTGCGGACGAGCCAGCGATGCTGAAGATCAGCAGCGAGACCGAGGAGCAGAACAGCCATCGCCTGCTACGCTGGTGGAACGGCGATGGCGCCGCCCGCCTGCTGGCCCACGAGGGGCCTGCGATCCTGATCGAGCGTGCCCGCGGTGACTCGCTGCGGCAACGCTCGATCGAGGGCGACGATGACGCCTGCACCGCGATCCTGTGCCAGGTCCTGCAGCGGCTGCACCGGCCACGGAGCGCGCCGCCAGCGGAACTGGTCTGCCTGCGTACATGGTTCGCCGACCTGCTGCAGCCAAGGGCTGTGCTGCCGCCACTGCTGGAACAGTGCAGATCACTGGCGGAGGGGCTGCTGCGTGATGAACAGGAGATCCGGCCGCTGCACGGCGACCTGCATCATGACAATGTGCTGGATTTCGGCCCGCGCGGCTGGTTGGCGATCGACCCGAAGCGACTGCTGGGGGACCGTGCGTTCGATTACACGACGATGTTCAGCAACCCGGACCTCTGTGGTCCGGGCATCCACGTTGCGACGCGGCCCGAGCGGTTTGCGATCCGCCTTGAGCAGGTCTGTGCGCTGGCCGAACTGGAACGCACACGCCTGCTGCGCTGGATCGCGGCCAGCACTGCGCTGTCGGCAGTGTGGTTCAGGGATGACGGCGACCCGGCCGATATCGACGAGACAGTCGCCCGGATGGCCCTGGAGGCGCTGGCGGAGAGGTGAGACCCGCGCTTGGTAGGTGCCCACCTTGGAGGGCACCCATCCACGGTCGATACGGGCTTCTGCCTTGGTAGGTGCCCACCTTGGTGGGCACACCCATCCGGGATCGATGTGCCCGGACGAGAATCAGCAGCCGGTCAGGCCTTTTCCATCGTGCACAGCAGCGGGTGCTGGTTCATCCGCGAGTACTCGTTGACCTGGGCGACCTTGGTCTCGGCCACTTCGCGGGTGAACACCCCGCACACGCCGCGGCCGCGGGTATGGACGTGCAGCATCACCTGCGTGGCCTTGTCCAGGTCCATGCTGAAGAACTGCTGCAGCACATCCACCACGAAATCCATCGGGGTGTAGTCGTCATTGAGCAGCATCACCTGGTAGAACGGCGGCGGCGCCACTTCCGGGCGCGCGGCCTCTACGGCGACGCCGTGCTCGTGCTGGGAATCGGGGGAAGACTCATGGGGCATCGGGCCATTATAGAGGCTCGGGCGCGCCTGCGTCGGCCTGCCGCGGATTGGACGGCACGCACGCCCACCGTCACAATTGCACCCTCTCTCAACACTGTTTCACAGGATCTTCATGAAAAGGACCCTTCTCCCCGCCCTCCTGATCGCTCTGGCTGCCACCGGCTCCGCTGCCGCCGCAGACGCCGACAAGGCCGTGGCCCGCCATCTGGACAAGCTGGGCTACACCTACGAAGTCGATGAGGACGGCGACTACCGCATGGTCTTCGACGTCGAGGGTGACCGCACCCAGATGGTCTACGTGCGTTCGTCGGTGGAAGATTTCGGTACCCACAACATCCGCGAGATCTGGTCGCCGGCCTACAACGCGAAGACCAAGCAGTTCCCGGTGGCCGTGGCCAACCGCCTGCTGGAAGATTCGCAGGATGCCAAGATGGGCGGCTGGGTAAAGCAGGACACCACCGCCATGTTCGTGGTCAAGATCGACGCCGATGCCACTGCCGACCAGCTCAGCGACGCCATCGATGCGGCCATCCGCACCGCCGACGCCATGGAGCTGGAACTGACCAAGAAGGACGAGTTCTGAGTTGAACGCCACGCCGGACCCGCGCTGGGCACCGCACGCCACCGTCGCCACGGTGGTGGTCGACGGCGGCCGCGTGTTGCTGGTTGAAGAGACCATCGATGGCCGGCAGGTGCTGAACCAGCCGGCCGGCCACCTCGAGCCGGGCGAAAGCCTGGCCGAGGCAGCCCTGCGCGAGACCCGCGAGGAAACCGGCTGGACGGTGCAGCTGACCCATTTCATCGGCTGCTACCAGTGGACTGCCGGCGACGGTACCGCCTTCCTGCGCTTCTGCTACGCGGCGCGCCCGGTCTCGCACGACCCGGCGCAGCCACTGGACACCGGCATCGACCGCGCGCTGTGGCTGACCCCGGCCGAACTGCAGGCCGCCGGCGAGCGCCAGCGCAGCCCGCTGGTCTGGCAGGTGGTGGCTGATTACCTGGGTGGCCAGCGCCATCCGCTTTCGCTGGTCCGGGAGGTCGCATGAGCACTCCGCGCGTGATGGTGGGCGTCTCCGGAGGTGTCGACTCTTCGGTCGCCGCCTGGCGTCTGGTACAGCAGGGCGAAGCCGTGGCCGGCCTGTTCATGCAGAACTGGGCCGACGATGGCAGCGGCGACTGCCGCGCCGAGGACGACCGCCGCGATGCGGTGGCCGTCTGCGGCCTGCTCGGCATCCCGTTCCACTTCCGCGATTTCTCAAGCGAGTACTGGCAGGGCGTGTTCGAGCACTTCCTGGCCGAGTACGCCGCCGGTCGCACTCCGAATCCGGACGTGCTGTGCAACCGCGAAGTGAAGTTCAAGCACTTCCTGGATGCCGCCCGCGAGCTGGGCGCCGAACGCATCGCCACCGGGCACTATGCACGGGTGACCCAGCGCGGCCACCAGTGGCTGCTGCTGCGCGGCGCCGACCGTTCCAAGGACCAGAGCTACTTCCTGCACCAGCTGGGCCAGGAGCAGCTGGCGGCCACCCTGTTCCCGATCGGCGACCTGGAAAAGACCGACCTGCGCCGGATCGCGCGTGACGTCAGCCTGCCGACCCACGCCAAGAAAGACTCCACCGGCATCTGCTTCATCGGCGAGCGTGACTTCCGCGAGTTCCTTGGCCGCTACCTGCCGGCCAGGCCCGGCCAGATCCTCGACCCGGCCGACGGCAGCGTGATCGCCGAACATCCGGGCGTGTTCTATTTCACCCTGGGCCAACGCGAGGGCCTGAACATCGGCGGCGTGCGTGGACGCCCGGCCGCGCCGTGGTACGTGGTCGGCAAGGATGTGGCCAGCAACGTGCTGTACGTGGACCAGGACCGCGACAGCAAGTGGATGCTGTCCGAGCGCCTGCGTTCGGAAACCGCGCACTGGATCGCCGGTTCGCCGCCGGCACGGCGCTTCGAATGCACCGCCCAGACCCGCTACCGCCAGCCCGATGAGCCGTGTACGGTCCAGGTGCTGGACGATGGCAGCGTGCTGGTCACCTTCGCGCGCCCACAGCGCGCCGTTACCCCCGGTCAATCACTGGTGCTGTATGACGGTGACGTGTGCCTGGGTGGCGCGGTGATCGCCGCCACCGATGCGCCGCTGGAACAGCGCCTGCGCACCACCCCTTCCCCTTTTGAGGTAATCGCTGCATGAGTTTCACTGTCGACGACCGCGTCCTGGCCCTGGCCGGCATTGCCCAGGCCCTGCAGCAGGTACGCCGTATCGCCGATACCGGCCATTCCGACGCCGCCGCCGTGCGCACCGCCGTGGACAGCGTGTTCCGTGTCGATGCGTCCTCGCCGCAGGAGGTGTTCGGTGACCGCCATGCACTGAAGTCCGGCCTGCGCCTGCTGCACAACTACTTCCGCAGCCAGGGCCAGGACCCGATCCTGCCCAAGCTGGCCCTGTCGGTGCTGCAGCTGGAGCGTCGCTTCGTTCAGGATGGCGCCACCGTGAACAAGGTCGCCTCGGGCATCGAGCGCGCCCAGCGCCAGGCCACCGAACTGGGCGACAGCGGCCACCCGGACGTGCTGGCCAACCTGGGAGGCCTTTACGCCGACACCATCAGCCACCTCAAGCCGCGGGTCATGGTGCAGGGCAACCCGCACTACCTGGGCCAGGCTGGCGTGGTGGCCGAGATCCGCGCCCTGCTGCTGGCCGCGGTGCGCGCTGCGGTGCTGTGGCGGCAGCTGGGCGGCAGCTACTGGGACTTCCTGTTCAGCCGCAAGGCGATGATCGAGGCCGTGGACCGGCAGCTGGCCTGAGGGTGTGGGGTCGGATCCCTTTCCGGCACGGAAAGGGCTCGGCCCCCGAAGCCGCCAAGGCGCCGGAAAACCGGCGCATTCAGAATGCACTTCGAGGCACATCGACGTTAAAGAGAAAGGGGGTACGGCCGATACATCCTCCGTGCACCTCCCGAGAACGTCCATGTACTCACGCATTTTCATCCGTCTGGCCGCCCCCCTGGCTCTGACCCTGCTGCTCCCCTTCGCCATCGGTTTCGAATGGCCGGCCGCCCTGCGCTGGGCGATCCTGACCACGATGACGCTGAGCTGGCTCGGCTTTGCGTGGTGGACCACCCGCGCCCAGGCACACCGTTCCCCGGAACACGCCCGTGTCCTGCGTGAGCAGGACCAGCTGCTGACCGAACTGCGCAATTTCGTCGGCAACGAGATCGAGGGTTCGCGCGGCGAAGTGGAACGCGCCCGTGACCTGATCCGCCAGGCCGTCTCCAGCCTCGGTGGCAGCTTCGATGCGATGAACCGCAAGTCGCGCCAGCAGAGCCAGGCCCTGTCGCGCATCGTCGACCGCGCCGGTGACGAAGGCAATGCCGGCCTCGACGTTGCCCGTTTCGCCCAGCACGCCAGCCACCGTATGGAACAGCTGGTCGAAGCGCTGGAACAGGTGAGCGGCCAGAGCAGCACCACCGTGCAGCACATCGACCAGATGGCGCAGCACCTGGATGGCATCTTCGCGCTGCTGGAAGACGTCAAGTCGATCGCCGACCAGACCAACCTGCTGGCCCTGAACGCTGCCATTGAAGCGGCACGTGCCGGTGAAGCCGGTCGTGGCTTCGCGGTGGTCGCCGACGAAGTGCGCAACCTGTCCGAGCGCTCGACCACCTTCAACGAGCAGATCCGCAAGCTGGCGCATAGCTCCAAGGACGCCATCGCCAAGGTGCGCGAGACGGTTTCGCACATGGCCTCGCGCGACATGGACCGCTCCCGCGAAGCGCGCCAGGAAGCGGCGGCGATGCTCGACAACGTCGCGCAGATCAACGCCTCGCTGGGTGACGGCATGCGCGAAGTGTCCGAGTGCGCCCGTTCGATCGATGGCAGCGTAGCCGAAGCCGTGCGCGCCCTGCAGTTCGAAGACATCGCCACCCAGGCGCTGGGCGGCGTGCACACCCACCTGGACCGCCTGACCGCGATCAACCGCGAAGCGGTGGCCCTGCAGGAACTGCTGCACCGCAATGGCGGCGTATTCGACGAAGAGATCGCCACCGCCCTGCAGCGCACCGGCAGCCGCCTGCGCGAACTGCGCAGCGAATGGGAGCGCCCGCCGCACAAGCCGGTTGCCCAGCAGAGCATGGGCGCCGGCACCGTCGAGCTGTTCTGATCCTGATGTCCGCTGCCCTCGCCGGCAGCCCGCAAGGCCCCGGTTCGACCGGGGCCTTTGCCTGTAACCCGCCGTTGGATGCATCCTGTACCCGCACCATGACACTGATCCGCGCCCTGCCCTCTCTCACCGATACCGAGCGCCCGCGCAACGCGAGCGTGCGTGAGCAGCTGCAGCAGCTGGAGGATGTGGCACGCGAGGAGATCCGCGAACTGCAGCAGCTGGCGGACGCGCGCCCCGCCCCGTCGCGGGCGGACGAGGCACTGCTGGGACTGGCCTGGGACCTGGGGTTGGACGGGGAAGCGCTGAAGTAGATCCACGCCATGGGTGGACAGCTTTCATCCGCCGGTGTGACGCCTGGCCCTCGCCGCAACATCCACGCATGGCGTGGATCTACCGGGGTGGCGAAATCGTTGTGGCATGATCCACCGATCCCGTTCATGGAAGACCGATGGCCATCACCCTGATCGCACTCCTGCTGATCGAGACCGTCCTTCTGATGGCCTGGGTGGCCGGTTATTTCAGTTGGGGCATCACCCTGTTCAACGAACGCATCGCGGCGTCACCGGCCATGCAGGCCCGGCTCTCGCTGGGCAGCCTGGAACGTGACCTGCCGCAGGACAGATGGCTGCAATTGGCCTTCCATGCGCTGCCCGATGGCAGCATGGCGTTCCGCGAGAGCTTCGCGCCGAGCTTCGGCCTGCGCTACTTCCCGGTGATGCGCGGTCGCATCGTACTCAACGCGCGACGGCACGAGGTGCGGGTGATCGGACTGTGCAGCTGGTTCGTGGCCATCCTGTCGCTGTTGCTGTTGCCGCTGGTGGCGATGCGCCCGATGGTGGCGCCGATGCTGCTGGTGCTTCCGCTGTTCCTGGCCAGCTATCTGGTCCAGAAGCGGCGCTATGCGGCCATCGTCGAAGCGCTGCGCATGCAGTTGAAGGCGGATTTTCCGAGGTAGATCCACGCCATGCGTGGATGATCGAGAGGCACAGACATCCGTGCCGACCAACGGTCGGCCCCCACCAAAGCGGGTTGCGATAGATCCACGCCATGCGTGGATAGACACAGCGGCCAGGGTCAGCTCCAACCAGTGCAGCTGATCACCGCACCAGCATCACTTCCCCACTGGCATCGGTGCGTAGCGAAACCGGCTGTGGCTGGCGCAGCCACTGCGCCAGGTCGCGCGGGCTGAGCGGGCGCGAGTACAGGTAGCCCTGGATCTCGTCGCAGCCCTGGCGGCGCAGCATGTCTTCTTCCTGGTGCGTTTCCACGCCCTCGGCCACCACCTTCATGCCCAGCGCATGCCCCAGGTGCACGATGGCCTGGGTCACTTCGGCCGTACCCGAATCGTGCAGCATGCCCTGCACGAAACTGCGGTCGATCTTCAGGCGCCCCACCGGGAAGCGGTTGAGGTAGTTGAGATTGGAGAAGCCGGTGCCGAAGTCATCCACCGCCAGCGGCACGCCGTGCCGTTCCAGCACGTCGAAGCAATGGCGCAGGATGTCGGTGTCACGGATCAACGCCGACTCAGTCAGTTCCAGCTCCAGCCGCTGTGGTGGCCAGCCATGGGCGTGGCAGATTTCGATCACGCGCTCGGCAAAGCCGCGGTCTCGCAGCTGTACCGCAGAAACATTCACCGCAATGCGGTCGAAACGCAGTCCGGCACGGTCCCAGGCGGTTGCCTGGCGGCAGGCCTCATTCAGCACCCAGTCGCCGATCCGCACGATCTCGCCGCATTTTTCGGCAATGGGGATGAACTCGGCCGGGCTGCAGTAGCCGATCCCGGGGCGGTGCCAGCGCAACAGTGCCTCGATCGCCGGCGGCTCGCCGTGGTGGGCGTGCAGCAGCGGCTGGTAGGCCAGGCTGAACTCTTCGCGCTCGATGGCGCCGTGCAGGGCATGCTCCAGCTCCAGCTTGCGCTGGATGCGGGCCAATGCGTCCTGGCTGTAGTACTGGTAGGTGTTGCGCCCCGCTTCCTTGGCCGCGTACATCGCGGCATCGGCGGCACGCAGCAATGAATCGAAATCGGTCTGTGCATCGCCCAGCATCGCGATGCCGACGCTGGCGCCGACCTTCAACGTGGTCTCGCCACGCCGCAGTGGCTCGGCCAGCGAAGCGATCAGCTTGCGCGCGACGTGGCCGGCGTCTTCCGGCTCGGCCAGGTCGCGCAGTACCACGATGAATTCATCACCACTGAAGCGGCCGAACAGATCGTTGTTGCGCAGGTTCTGGTGCAGGCGCGTCGCCGCGGCCTTCAGCAGTGCATCACCGGTGGCGTGGCCGAAGCTGTCGTTGATGGTCTTGAAGCCATCCAGGTCGATGAACAGCATCGCCAGCGATGTGCCACGGTCACGTGCTTCTTCGATGGCCTCTGCCGTCTGCTCGCCGAGCAGCACGCGATTGGGCAGGCCGGTCAGCAGATCGTAGTGGGCCAGCAGTTCGATGCGCTCGTTGGCCTCGCGTTCGCGGGTGATGTCACGGAACAGCACCACGAAGCGCGGTGGCAGGCCGTCACGGCGGTCCAGCTCGATCAGCACCTGCACCCAGACGCGCAGGCCGGACTGGCGGTAGAAGCACAGGTCCAGCTGCTCGGGCAGCCCGCCGTTGGCGATGCGCGCCAACGCCGCTTCGAAGGCATTGCGTGAGTCCTCGGTGTACAACGCCAGCGCCTGGTCGAGGGTGATCGGTTCCTTGCGCAGGCCGTGAATGCGATAGCACTCCTCGGTCCACTGCATGTGCCGGGTCTTCACCTCGATCTCGCAGCCGCCGATGCGGCCCAGCGCGGAGACGCGGTTGAGCAGCTCGGTGCGCCAGCGGATCAACGCGTCGGTCTGGTGCTGCTCGGTGATGTTCTGCACCTGTCCGAGCAGTCGCTTGGGCTGTCCGTCCATGTCCAGCAACGGCTGCATCCACAGCCGCAGGTGCTGCGACGGCTCATTGCCCCGGGTCAGTTCCAGTTCGAGATTGGCGGCACGGCCATCGCGCCACAACCGCCGCCACGCCGCACGCAATGCGCCACGTGAACGTGGGTGCAGCTGCTTCAGCCAGCGCCGCTGGCCGGGTACGGCGCCCTGCTCCAGCGCAAGCATCGAACGCAGCTCCGGCGACCACCAGAAGTCACCACTGTTGGGGTCGAACGACCAGCTGCCCATGCTGGCGATGCGCTGGGCCTCGCTCAGGTGCAGCTGCTGTTCCTGCAGCAGCCCTTCCAGCTGCTTCTGCTGTTCGATATCGGTATGGGTACCGACCATGCGCAGCGGCTGGCCATCGGCGGTGCGCGCGACCACGCGGCCCCGGTCCAGTACCCAGCGCCACTGGCCATCGGCCTGGCGGAAACGGAACTGCGCGCTGTACTGCTCGCTCAAGCCACGCAGATGCTCTTCCAGTGCGGCCCGCACCTGGGCGATGTCCTCGCCGTGCACGCGGGCCAGCATCTCGGTGGCGGTTTCATCGCCCACTGCCGGGGTGCGCACCACACGGTCACTGGGAATGTCCCAGTCCCACAGGCTGTGGCCGGCACTGTCCAGCGCCAGCTCCCAGCGCCCACCGCCGCCGAGCGGCACCGGTTCGGGAATGCTCAACGTGAAGGCCAGCAGGTTGCCGGCGCCATCGTGCACGGCGCGCAGGTGGCCATCGTAGTGCCCGTGCGGGCCACCCGGCAGCGTGCAGGCCACGATGCCGCCATCGGCAGCCATCAGGCGCAGATCTTCCAGCATCGGCGCATACGCAGCCACGGTGGCCGGCAGGCCATGCTCGCGCGCAGCCGGATTGGCCGCCAGCGGGCGACCCGTGCGGTCGACGATGACCAGCGCCGACGCAAGCGGGTGCTGCAGCAGGCTGGCGATGATCCCTTGGTCCACGCGATCTTGCTCCGGATGACACGCCCGTCAGCGGGGCACGCAGTGGTTAACGGCGCCTGCGGCGGATAATTGAGTGGTCTGGGCGCACCTGCGCGGTAAGATGGCCGGCGCCCCTTTCAACCAGCCCGTCCATGCCTGCAGAACCGACCGGCACCGCCCTTGTACCCGATCCGCGGATGGCGCAGGCGCTGAGCCGCGACCGGCGACGGGTGGTCCTGAGCTACCTGGTGATGGCATTGGCCTGGATGATCGCTTCCGACAGTGCCGTGCAGGCGCTGGTGCCGGATCCGCAGCAGGCGGCGATGTGGCAGAGCGTGAAGGGCTCGTTCTTCGCACTGGCCAGTGCCGGCCTGCTGTACCTGCTGCTGCGGCCGCTGGCCGAGCATGTGCTGCACACCCATGCGCGCCAGCAGGCCTCGGAGCTGCGCCTGCGGCAGATGTTCGAGGGCAACCCCGGCCCGATCCTGGTCTACGACCTGGACACGCTGGCGATCCTCGATGCGAATCCGGCTGCCTGTACCGCCTTCGGCTGGGAGCGTGACGAACTGCTGGAGCAGACCATCGATGCGTTGTGGCCGCCAGGCCAGGACCAGGCGCTGCAGACCAAGCTGGAGGCGATCCGCGAGGCGCCGGAGGAACTGTGCATCCTGCGTACCCAGCTGCAGCTGCGTGACGGCTCGCTGCGGCAGATGGAACTGCGCTCCAACGCCATCAGCTATGACGGCCACAACGCCCGCTTGTTGATTGCCATCGACCGCACTGCCGAAGACCTGGCCCAGCTGCGCCGTGACCAGGCGCTTGCGCGGGTGGAAGAAGCCCACGAACTGGCGCGCATCGGCGCCTGGGAACTGGACCCGTCCACCGGCATGGGCCGCTATTCCAACCAGGTCTACCGACTGCTTGGCCGCCGGCCGCCGGAAGCCCGCCGCTGGCACCGCTTCGACGAGCTGCTGGTTCCCGCCGACCCTGCCACCGCCACCCAGACCGAACAGCTGCTGGCCGACCTCTGCTCGGGTGATCCGGTGCAGGTGGACGTACTGCTGCCCCTGCTGTCGATGGACGGACGCGCCCTGATGGTGCACCTGCGTGCCGCCAGTGGTGTCGATGAGTCCAGCCGCAGCCGCGTACTGGGCACCCTGCAGGACGTGACCGAGCGGGAGCAATCGCGACGCCTGCTGCGCGAGCGCGAAGAACAGTTCCGAGAGCTGGTGCGGGTGCTGCCCGATGGCGTGGTGATCCTCTCCGACGAGCACGTGCTGTACACCAACGCCTGGGCGGCCAGCCTGTTCGGCTATGGCAGCCATACCCTGCTGGGTGAGCCGCTGTCGGCGCTGGTCGCTGCCGGTGATCTGGCCCGCGTCCGCGGCCAGCTGCGTGCAGGGCAGCCACACCTGGGCCCCGGCCACAGCAGCGTGGTGGCCATGCAGCGCGCCGACGGCCGCAGCTTCCATGCCGGCCTGGCGGTGGGCGAGGTCCGCTATGGTGGCCGCGACTGCAAGCTGCTGATCGTGCGCGACCTCAGTGATTCCGAACGGACGCGCAGTGCACTGGAAACCAGCAACCGCGAACTGCAGGCGATGGCCGGCCGCCTGTTCTCCCTGCAGGAAGACGAGCGCCGCGCGATCTCGCGCGATCTGCACGACGACATCGGCCAGGCGATCACGGCGATCAAATTGTCCGCCCATGCCGCGCAGGACGAGCACGATCCGCAACGCCGCGCCGAGGACCTGGCACAGATCGTCAGCCTGGCCGACACCACGGTAGCCAAGCTGCGCGACATCTCCACCCTGCTGCGCCCTCCGCAGCTGGACGCGCTGGGCCTGGAAGCAGCCCTCAGCTGGCAGGCGCGGGTGCTGTTCCGTTCTTCGCAGGTGGAGCTGCTGGCCGAGATCGAGCCCCTGCCTCATCGCCCCGACAACAGCATCGAACAGGCCTGCTTCCGCATCGCACAGGAGAGCCTGACCAACGTGCTGCGGCACGCGCGCGCGAGCCAGGTACACCTGCAGCTGCGCGACATCGGCAAGCGCAGCCTGCACCTGCAGATCCGCGACGACGGCGAAGGTTTCGACCCGGACGGCCCGCGCGGCCTGGGCCTGATCGTGATGCGCGAGCGCGCGCAGAGTGTCGGCGGCCATGTGCGTATCGAGTCCGCACATGGCGAAGGCACCCTGATCGACGTTCACCTCCCCTACCAAGCGGCCAGCATGGCCGCCGTTGAGTCACCGGAATACTGAGCCTATGTGGAATCCCAACCAGCCGCCGGTCAGCATCGATGATGCACCCGATCGCCTCGGTGCCGGCAACCCCGAGCTGCAGGCGATGGTCGCCGAAGCGGCCTCCGGCGGCACCGCGCTGATGCTGATGCACGTGGACATCGACCACTTCGCTTCCGTCAACGAGAACATGAGCGCCGAGGTGGGTGACCAGGCGCTGGTGCTGGTGGCGCAGCGGCTGCAGTCCTACCTGCGGGGTCGCGGCAAACTGTGGCGGCATGGCAGCGACGAGTTCCTGATCGCAGTCCCGCGCAACGCCGACGTGCCGCTGCCGGAGGACTTCGCCGAGGAAATCCGGCAACAGATGGAGTTGCCCCTGTCGGTGCTGCCGTACACGCTGTTCATGACCGGCAAGCTGGGGGTGAGCTTGTGCCCGGAACACGCCAGTAACGCCTCGCGACTGCTCGACCACGCCGAGGATGCGCTGTACCAGGCGGCCCGCGAAGGTGGAAACGCGGTGCGCATCCATGCAGTGGATACCCCGCCGAGCGCGCACAGCGAGAGCATCATCGCGCGCCAGATCGTCGACGCGATCCCCAACGGTGAGCTGAAGCTTCGCTACCAGCCGCTGGTCAGTGCCCGCGACGGCCATGTGGTGGGCATGGAGGCGCTGCTGCGCTGGCAGTCCCCCACGCTGGGCATGCTGGTGCCGGAGCGCTTCATGCGCACCGCCGAGCGACTGGGCATCATCGTGCAGATCGGCACCTGGGTGCTGGAGGGCGCGCTCAAGCAGGCCCGCCTGTGGCGCGACCAGGGCTTCGACGACTTCACCATTGCCGTGAACGTCTCCACCCTGCAGCTGCTGCGGCCGAACTTCTTCGCTGAAGTGATGGGCCTGATCCAGGCCGCGGGCGTGCCGGCACAGATGCTGACGCTGGAGATCAACGAAAGCGCGCTGACCAACAATGTCAATTTCGTGCACGAGACACTGGCCAACCTGCGCAACGAAGGCATCAGCCTGAGCCTGGACAACTTCGGCACCGGCGATTCCAGCCTCAGTGCGCTGGTGCGTTACCCGGTGGACAAGCTGAAGATCGACCGCAGTTTCATCAAGAGTGCACCAGCCGGCAACCGCGAAGCGGCCATCGCACGCGCGATCATCGCCATGGGCCACCAGCTGGGCATGACTGTCATTGCCAACGGCGTGGAATCGCAGGCGCAGCTGGGCTTCCTGCGCCGCAACGACTGCGACGTGTTCCAGGGCTACCTGTTCGGCGAACCGATGTCGGCCGATGCCGCCGGCATGACCCTGCGCCGCCGCTACCTGCGCCCGGAAGCCTTCGCCGAGACCCGCCCGGACCGCACGCTGCTGCTGCTGGACGACGAGGAGAACGTACTGCGCTCGCTGGTTCGCCTGTTCCGGCGCGATGGCTACCGCATCCTGGCCGCTGGCAACGTGCGCGATGCATTCGACCTGCTGGCGATCAACGACGTGCAGGTGATCCTGTCCGACCAGCGCATGAGCGACATGAGCGGCACCGAGTTCCTGGGCCGGGTGAAGATGCTGTACCCGGACACGATCCGCCTGGTGCTGTCCGGTTACACCGATCTGAACACCGTGACCGACGCGATCAACCGCGGCGCGATCTATCGCTTCCTGACCAAGCCGTGGAACGACGATGAGCTCCGCAAGCACATCCACCAGGCGTTCCGCACCTATGAGGAGCAGCGTCGCAGCAACGCCGGTCCGGCGCCTGCGGAGAGCGGCGATGGCGGCGAGGATCGCCCGTTGCGGTAACGATCCCGTCTGGTAGAGCCGGCCGCTGGCCGGCTGCTCTCGATGCCTGGCTCAAAGGGGTTGCCGGCCAGCGGCCGGCACTACCCGAAGCGCGAATCCGGTCGGGGACAAGCCCTGGCAGAGCCGGCCGCTGGCCGGCTGCTCTCGATGCCCGGTTCAATGGGTTGCCGGCCAGCGGCCGGCACTACCCGAAGCGCGAATCCAGGTCGGGAACAAGCCCTGGTAGAGCCGGCCGCTGGCCGGCTGCTCTCGATGCTGGATTCAATGAGGTTGCCGGCCAGCGGCCGGCGCTACCCGAAGCGCGAATCCAGGCCGGGGACAAGCCCTGGTAGAGCCGGCCGCTGGCCGGTTGCTCTCGATGCCTGGTTCAAGGAGGTTGCCGGCCAGCGGCCGGCACTACCCGAAGCGCGAACCCGGTCGGGGACAAGCTCTGGTAGAGCCGGCCGCTGGCCGGCTGCTCTCGATGCCCGGTTCAATGGGGTTGCCGGCCAGCGGCCGGCACTACCCGAAGCGCGAACCCAGGTCGGGGACAAGCCCTGGTAGAGCCGGCCGCTGGCCGGCTGCTCTCGATGCCCGGTTCAATGAGGTTGCCGGCCAGCGGCCGGCACTACCCGAAGGGGTCAGCGCGGCTGCTTCACCGGCAGCACCACGCGGAAGCGCGAGCCCACGCCCGGGGTGCTGTCCAGGTCGATGCGGCCATGGTGCTTGTTGATGATGCTGTAGGAGATCGACAGGCCCAGGCCGGTACCGCTGCCCACCGGCTTGGTGGTGAAGAACGGATCGAAGATGCGCTGGCGCAGTTCCGGCGAGATGCCGCCGCCAGTGTCTTCAAATTCGACCCATACCTGATCACCGTCGACACCGGTACGCACGGTGATGGTGCCACGCTCGGCAATGGCGTGGCCGGCGTTGAGCAGCAGGTTCATGTAGACCTGGTTCAACTCGGACGGCAGGCATTCCACCAGCGGCAGCTGGCCGAACTCACGCACCAGGGTGACCTTGTACTTGAGCTCGTTCCAGATGATGTTGATGGTCGATTCCAGCCCGGCGTGCAGGTCGACCAGCTTCCACGATTCGTCGCGGCCGGAATACGAGAAGTCCTTCAGATCACGCACGATGCGGGTCACCCGTTCGATGCCTTCGCGCGATTCGGCCATCAGCTGCGGCAGGTCGCGGCTGATGAAATCGATGTCCAGGCGGTCACGGATATCGTCGATTTCCGGAATCAATGCCTTCGGGTCCGGCGCGCGCAGGGCGCGCTCATAGGCTTCGATGACGGTGAACAGGCTGCGCAGGTATTCCTGCAGGCTGCCCAGGTTGGAGTGGACGTAGCCGATGGGATTGTTGATCTCGTGCGCAACGCCGGCGGCAAGCTGGCCGATCGAGGCCATCTTCTCCGACTGCAGCAGCTTTTCCTGGGTACCGTTCAGGCGCAGGTAGGCCTGCCGCAGCTCGGCATGGCGCTGCTGCAGCTCGCGCTCGTAGTCTTCCTGCCCTTCGATATGGCGGAACAACGCCAGGAAGTGCCCTTGGCCGACCGGGCCGTGGTGGTAGAGGTGGGCGATGACCACACCCTCCCCCAGCGGCAGGCTGCCGTTCCAGTGACCATGCTGCCGCGCCTGTTCCAGCGCATCGGGTGGCAGCAGCTCACGCAGCCGCTGCGGCGGCAATGCACCGTCCTCCCCACCGGCCAACAGGTTCTGCGCAGCCGGATTGGCCAGCGCCACCTGCCCGTCTTCAGTGAACAGCAGCAGCCCTTCGCGCAGGCGCTCAAGCAGGGCCTGCAGCACCGGCTGCGGAGGAAGGGGGGCGGTAACCAGGGCGTTGGCAGCGGACACGGCGACTCGGGACGTTCGAACAGGCGCCCAATATACGCGGTCACGCAGCGGGCTTCAGCCCGCGGGGGTGGGTAGTGCGACCGCCGTCGCGTCAGGCGACGGCGAGTGGGCGGCGGGCAGTGACGGTGTGTGACTGGCCCTTGGCGTCATAGGCCGAGGCGTCTTCGGTACGGCCCAACTGGCGCAATGCCCAGTTGACTTCGCGTCGGCGCCGCGAAAGCAGCACGCCATTGGCGCGGTTGCGCTCGGCCAGTTCCTGCAGCTGCTCGCCCTGCCCCACCGGCGGCGCGCCTTCCAGCGCACGCAGCGCTTCCAGCTTGGCGCCGGTGGCCCGGATCAAGGCGTGTACGTCGTGCTCGACCAGGGCCTGGCGTTCAACGTCCAGGGCCTGGGCGAGGCGCTGCAGCGGCTCGCTCATCGCCGCGGTCATCCGTGCAGCTGCTGGTCCAGATCGAGCATGCGCGATGCGATCGCGTCCGGATTGATCTTGTAGGTGCCGTTCTGCAGCGACTCGCGCACGGCGGCCACGCGCTGGGCGTCGATCGCCGGGGCGGTGGTCAGCTCACGCTCGATGGCCTGCAGATTGGTGGCCTCGCCGGTCAGGCGCAGGCTGTCGGCCGCCTCGACCGGGCGCGCCGCCGCATCGGTGCTGACGCCGGGCTTGTTGGCCGGGGTCGTCACGCTGCGCAGTGCCTGGGGGACCTGCAGGTTGCCGTCGATTTTCTGGCTCATGGGGTGTCCTGGAGTTGCCGTTCACAAGGGATAACGGCCGCAGGGCCGTGATCTTTAGGGATATTTTGCGGTAATTCAACGCGCCACGATTACGTCACCTGCGGCATCGACCGTGCCCTGCACGATCCGCCGCGAGGACAGGTTCTCGACCGAGACCCGCTCGTTCTCACCGGCATCACCCATCGCACGGCCGGCAATTCGGACCTCGACCGAACCGCGACGCGACACCAGGGCCACATTGTCTCCTCGCTTGATGAGACGCTGAACCACCAGGTCGTTGTTCGACAGCAGGGCTCCGGCCTGCAACGGACGGCGGGCGATGCGGCCGATCGCTGCATTGGGATCGGTCAGCACCGCACCGGCAATCCGGGCAGCGTCACGCTGGGCAGTGGTGATATCGGCGGCGGTGAGGGTTTCTCCAGTGCCGATTCCACGATTGAGCACCAGCACGGTCTGGTTGCGCCGCACCTTCACCGGCACGAACAGGCGCCAGCCCCCCGCATCAGGGCAACTGACCTCCACCGTGGTGTTGGCGGTTGGCTGTACCTGCAGCGCGCCGCCACACTTGGGCAGGCGCAGCGCATCGGCCACCTGGGCCTCACCCTCGCTGCCGGCCGGCAGCGTCGACAACGCTGCGGCGCGGATGCTGGCTACGGGCTGCCAGTCGGCGGCCGTCGCCCACGGCGAGGCCACAGCAAGCGCGATGGCCAATAGAGATGTGACCCGGCGCATGGCGCCTCCTGTCGATGGGACCTGGCCCAGCTGCGTGCAAGGTGTGTGCCAGAGACGAGGTCTCGGGATGGGGCCTGTAGAGTCGACTGTTAGTCGACTTTCGCGTCAGTCGACTTTCGCGCGAAGCGCGGGATTTCCCGCGATCGGATAAGAGCAGTCGACCGCGAAGCGCAGTCTGCTAGAAGAGCAGTCGACTAACAGTCGACTCTACAGAAGCGGTGTGGAGCGCGCGGGCGGCACAGCGCCCTCAAGTTCGGCGCCTACCCCGCCGATACAGCAGCCATGTCCCATGACCTGCTCAACCGGATCGACCAGCGGACCCGTCTGGCCGGCCACAATCGCCTGGCGCTGCTGCTGTTCCGTCTCGGCGGACGTCAGCTTTTTGGCGTCAATGTCTTCAAGGTGCAGGAAGTCCTGCGACGCCCGGAACTGTTCCAGGTGCCCGGGCTGCCCAGCCAGTTCTCCGGCGTGGCCGACGTGCGCGGCCGCTCGGTGCCGGTGCTGGACCTCGGCCTGGCGATCGGCCATCCCGAGCGCGAGCCGGAGGCGGACACCTCGCCCGGCTACCTGGTCGTTACCGAGTTCAACCGCTCGATCCAGGGCTTCCTGGTCAGCGGCGTGGAGCGCATCGTCAACATCGCGGTGGAAGACATCCATCCGCCGCCGGAACTGGGCGCCGAATCGAGCTACCTGACCGCCGTGACCCGCTTCCAGGGTGAACTGATCCAGGTGATCGACGTGGAAAGCGTGCTGGCGGACATCGCCCAGGTGCGCGGCGAAGCGGTGCTCGATCCGGCGATGGCGATGCCCTCCGACGGCCCGCAGCTGCAGGTACTGGTGGTGGATGACTCGCGCGTGGCCCGCCAGCAGATCCGCAGCGTGCTCGACCAGCTGGGCGTGGGTGCCACCCTGCTCTCCGATGGCAAGCAGGCGCTGGACCATCTGCTGCAGATCCACGCCTCGGGCGAGAACCCGGCCGAGCGCTATGCCATGGTCATCTCGGACATCGAGATGCCGGCCATGGACGGCTATACGCTGACGACGGAAATCCGGCGCCATCCGGGCCTGGCCGGCCTGTACGTGCTGCTACACACCTCGCTGTCGGGCGTCTTCAACAACGCCATGGTCGAGCGCGTGGGCGCCAACGCCTTCGTCGCCAAGTACTCGCCGCACGAGCTGGCCGATTTCGTGCTGGACCGCCTGCGCAAGGTGGCGCTGGCGGCCTGAGGCCACTGATCCGGTAGTGCCGGCCGCTGGCCGGCAACCGCAGATCCATCGGGGAGCCGGCCAGCGGCCGGCACTACCCTCTCGAATTTGGCACACCCCTTGCAGCTTCCCGGGCAACGTTCCCGTGGGAGTGCACCGTGCGCAACCTGATTACCGACTACCTGGGCGTCCATGCCCAGGCCATGCCGTTGCGCGAACAGCGGATGAAGCTGATCGCCAGCAACCTCGGCAATGCCGACACTCCCGGCTACAAGGCCCAGGACCTGGACTTCGATGCCGCCCTGCGCCATGCCCAGGGGCAGGATGCCAATGGCCTGATGGCCACCACCCATGAGCAGCACTACGAAATCAGTAGTGGCCTGAACCCGTTCCAGATCGCGCGCGAAGGCGTGCAACCCAGCCTGGACGGCAACACCGTCGATCCCGATGCCGAGCGTGCGGCCTATGGCCGCGCCGCGCTCGAGTACCGCGCTTCGCTCAGCTTCGTCGAGAGCAAGGTGCGTTCCATGTTGACCGCGATCACGGGGCAATAAGCCATGAGCAACCTGCCGATCTTCGATATCGCCGGCTCCGCGCTGCAGGCGCAGTCGGTGCGCATGAGCACCATCGCCTCCAACCTCTCCAACGCCGATACCGTCGCCGGTTCCGCCGACGCGGTGTACAAGCCGCTGGAGCCGATCTTCCAGGCCGTCACCAGCAAGAACGATCCGAACATCACCTCGGTGAAGGTGAAGGAGATCACCCAGAGCGATGCGGCGCCGATCAAGCGCTATGAGCCGGGCCACCCGCTGGCCGATGGCGATGGCTACATCTACCAGCCCGACGTCGACCCGGTGGCGCAGATGGTCAACCTGATCTCGACCTCGCGCAACTACCAGGCCGGCGTGGAGATGTTGACCACCGCCAAGGAACTGGCCCTGGCCACCCTGACCATGGGCCGCTGAGGCCCGCAGTACCGGATACCGCCATGACCACCGCCGTCAACAACCAGACCAACCAGGACGTCTACACCGCACTCGGTCTGAACGCCCCGAACAGCAACGCCACCAAGAAGAAGAACACGCTGGACCAGGCCGATTTCCTGCGCCTGATGACCGAACAGCTTCAGCACCAGGATCCGCTGAAGCCGATGGACAACACGCAGATGGTCGCGCAGATGGCGCAGATGTCCACCGTGCAGGGCATCACCGATCTGAACAAGACGGTGAAGGGATTCCAGGAATCGATGGCCAGCGACCAGGTGCTGCGTGGTGCGGCGCTGGTCGGCCACCAGGTGCTGGTGCCGTCGGAAAAGCTGGTGCTGGAAAAGGAAGGCAACGTTGAAGGCACGGTGGCCGCGCCTTCGGCCGGCATCATCACCGTCGACATCACCGATGCCACCGGCGCCAAGGTCACCTCGCTGAGCGTGGAAGCCAAGGCCGCCGGCGAGACTGCGTTCCAGTGGGACGGCAAGGATGCCAACGGCAAGCGCATGGAGCCGGGCAAGTACTCCATCGTTGCCAACCACGTCGATACCGCCGGCAAGAGCACCAAGCTGTCCACCTACGTGCAGGCGCCGGTGGAAAGCGTGACCGTCGGTTCCGACGGCCTGTACCTGAACCTCAAGGGCCTGGGCACGGCCCCGATCGACTACGTGCTCCGCGTCAGCTGAGCCGCACACCCCGCACTTACCAGGAGCATCCCATGGGCTTCAATGTCTCGCTGTCCGGCATCAATGCCGCCAATTCCGACCTGAGCGTCACTGCCAACAACGTCGCCAACGTCAACACCACCGGCTTCAAGGAATCGCGCGCCGAATTCGCCGACCTCTTCTCGGCCACCGGCTATGGCCTGTCGAAGAACGCGGTCGGCTCTGGCGTGCGCGTTTCCAATGTCGCCCAGCAGTTCAAGCAGGGCCACAACGAACAGACCGGCCGCAGCCTGGACATGGCCATTTCCGGTGAAGGCTTCTTCACCATGAACATGAACGGCACCCGCGTGTACTCGCGCGCCGGCAACTTCCAGACCGATGCATCGGGCTACGTGGTCAACCCGCAGGGCGCGCGCCTGCAGGTGTTCGCACCGAATGCCGATGGCACCAACTTCGATGCCGGCCGCCTGGTCGACCTGCAGCTGCTGACCACCGACAGCCCGCCGAAGCAGACCAGCGAAGTGAAGGTTGGCTTCACCCTGCCGGCCAACGCCAAGCAACCGACGGTGGCGACCTTCGACCCGGCCGATTCGAACAGCTACAACCACTCCAGCGGTGGCATCACCGTGTACGACTCGCTGGGCGTGAGCCACATCCAGGTCTCGTACTTCGTCAAGGGCGCCAACCCCAACGAATGGACCGTGCGCAATTACGTCGATGGCCAGCCGGCCGGCGCACCGACCCCGGTCACCTTCGACAACAGCGGCAAGCTGGTCGCACCTGCCAACGGCAAGGTCAGTCTCGGCACCTTCACCCCGACCACCGGTGCCGGCGTGCTGAACATGACGCTGGACGTGAGCGGCTCGACCCAGTACGGCGAAAAGTTCGCGCTGCGCAACACCCAGCAGGACGGCTACGCCGCCGGCAAGCTCAATGAGATCACCGTGTCGGAAACCGGCGTGGTCTACGCGCGTTACTCCAATGGCGCCGACAAGCCGCTGGGCCAGGTCGCGCTGACCACCTTCAACAATCCGCAGGGCCTGGAATCGAAGGGCAACAACCTGTGGGTGGACACCTTCAGCTCGGGCACGCCGCGCACCGGCATGCCGGATACCTCCAACCTCGGCAAGATCCAGGCTGGCTCGCTGGAAGCATCCACCGTCGACCTCACCGAGCAGCTGGTCAACATGATCACCGCGCAGCGCAACTTCCAGGCCAACGCGCAGATGATCACCACCCAGGACCAGATCACCCAGACCGTCATCAACATCCGTTGATGAGCTGCTGACCCTGTCACGGAACTCCCCGCATGGATAAAGCCCTTTACGTGGCGATGACCGGTGCCCGCGCCTCCCTGCAGGCGCAGGGAACGCTCAGCCACAACCTCGCCAACTCGGACACCCCTGGCTTCAAGGAAGCGCTGGCCAATACCGAAGCCTTCCCGATCAAGGGCCCGGGCTTTGCCTCGCGGGTGGATGCGCTGCACGTCGACGCCGGCTTCAACCGCACGCCCGGCTCGCAGCACATTACCGGCAAGCCGCTGGATCTGTCCCTGCAGACCGGCACCTGGCTGGCGGTGCAGTCCAGCGACGGCAGCGAGGCGTACACGCGCGGTGCTGCACTGTCGGTCACCCCGAACGGCCAGCTGGTGACCTCCAGCGGCCGTCCGGTACTGGATGACAACAACAATCCGATCGCCATTCCGCCCTACCAGGCCATGGAGATCGGCGCCGACGGCACGCTCTCGATCATTCCACAGGGCGAAGGCCCGCAGACGATGGCGCAGATCGGCCGGATCAAGGTGGTGCAGGCGCCGGACGAGCGCCTTGAGCGTGGCCTGGATGGCCTGTTCCGCAACACCGACCCGCGCCAGCCGTTCGCCCCGGCACAGGGCACGGCCGTGCACAGCGGCCAGCTGGAAGGCAGCAACGTGGACGCCGCTGGCGCGCTGGTGCAGATGATCCAGCTGCAGCGCCAGTACGAAATGCAGGTGCAGGTGATCAAGCACGGCGACGAGAACGCGCGCAGCGCCAACAGCATGCTGCGCCTGGGCAGCTGACGGAATTCCGGCGCCGGCTGACAGCGGCGCTGGCACACCGCTTGCACACCCGCATACAAGGGCCGCACCACGCGGCCGGCTTCACCAGACAGGACATCGAAGATGAACCAGGCATTGTGGATCGCGAAAACTGGACTGGATGCGCAGCAGATGCGCATGTCGGTGGTTTCCAACAACCTCGCCAACACCAACACCACCGGCTTCAAGCAGGACCGTGCCAGTTTTGAAGACCTGCTGTACCAGCAGGTGCGCCAGCCCGGCGGCTCCTCCTCGGCACAGACGCAGCTGCCAACCGGCCTGCAACTGGGTACCGGCGTGCGCGTGGTCGCCACCGCCAAGAATTTTGAACAGGGTGGCCAGCAGCAGACCGGCCGCGCCCTCGACGTGATGGTCAATGGCCGCGGCTTCTTCGAGGTTCAGATGCCTGATGGCAGCTCGGCCTACACCCGTGATGGCTCGTTCAAGATCAACCAGGACAGCGAGCTGGTCACCAACAGCGGCTACCCGGTGCAGCCAGGCATCCAGATTCCCGAAGGCGCGCAGTCGGTAACCATCGGTACCGACGGCACCATCAGCGTGAAGATGGCCGACGGCGCCGCCTCGGTGGAAGTCGGCGCGCTGACCCTGACCGACTTCGTCAATCCGGCCGGCCTGCAGGCCCGTGGCGAGAATCTGTTCCTCGAGACCACGGCCTCCGGCCCGGCACAGAACGGCAACCCCGGCCTCAACGGCCTCGGCACCGTGGTGCAGGGCGCGCTGGAAGGCAGCAACGTCAACGTGGTGGAAGAGCTGGTGTCGATGATCGAAACCCAGCGCGCCTACGAAATGAACGCCAAGGCGATTTCCACCACCGATTCGATGCTCGGCTACCTCAACAACAAGCTCTGACCGGCCAACCCGGGAAACCGCCATGTCGCCCATTTCCAACTTCGCCCGCACTGCCCTCGCCTGCACCGTGGCTGCCCTGCTCGGTGGCTGCGTCATTGCCGGCGATGTGCGCCCCTATCCGGCAATGGCACCGATCCAGCCGATCATGCCACCGCAGGCCGAACCGACCGCCGGCGCGATCTACGCGGCCGGCCCGACCCTGCAGTTGTATTCGGACCGTCGCGCGCGCGATGTCGGCGACCTGCTGACCATCACCCTGCTGGAGAACACCACCGCGCAGACCAGCGCCAACACGGCCACCAACAAGGAATCCAACCTGAGCCTGGGCACGCCGTCCATCCTCGGTGCGCCGGTCACCCTGGGCGGCAAGGACATCCTCAGTGCGACGGCCAAGGGCGCGCGTGACTTCACCGGCAAGGGCAACAGCGCACAGAGCAACCGCCTGCAGGGCAGTGTCACGGTCACGGTGATCCAGCGCCTGCCCAATGGCAACCTGGTGGTACAGGGGCAGAAGAACCTGCGGCTGAACCAGGGTGATGAACTGGTGCAGGTGCAGGGCATCGTGCGCCCGGGCGACATCAGCCAGGACAACACCATTCCTTCCAGCCGCGTGGCCGAAGCCCGCATCGTCTACGGCGGCCGCGGCCCGGTCGCGCAGTCCAACGCGATGGGCTGGCTGAGCCGCTTCTTCAATTCCGGCCTGACGCCGTTCTGAGTATGGCCATGAAACTCCTCCCCTCTTCTTCCTGGCAGCGCCGCGTGGCGTCGTTCGTCGCGCTGATGCTGATGATCGTGGCAGCCCCGGCCAGCGCCGAGCGCATCAAGGACCTGGCCCAGGTCGGCGGCGTGCGTGGTAACGCCCTGGTGGGCTACGGCCTGGTGGTCGGCCTGGATGGCAGCGGCGACCGCACCAGCCAGGCGCCCTTCACCGTGCAGAGCCTGAAGAACCTGCTCGGCGAGCTGGGCGTGAATGTTCCGCCGAACGTCAACCCGCAGCTGAAGAACGTGGCCGCCGTGGCGATCCACGCTGAACTGCCGCCGTTCGCCAAGCCGGGCCAGCCGATCGACATCACCGTGTCCTCGATCGGCAACGCGGTCTCGCTGCGTGGCGGTTCACTGTTGATGGCCCCGCTGCGCGGCGCCGACGGCCAGATCTATGCCATCGCCCAGGGCAACCTGATCGTGGGCGGCTTTGGTGCACAGGGCAAGGATGGTTCCCGTGTCTCGGTGAACGTGCCCAGCGTCGGCCGCATTCCCAACGGTGCGACCGTGGAGCGTGCGCTGCCTGATCCGCTGGCCAACGGCGGCGAGATCACCCTGAACCTGCACAACAATGACTTCACCACGGTCTCGCGCATGGTCGCTGCGCTCAACAATGCGTTCGGCGACGGTGCGGCGCGTGCGGTCGACGGCGTGACCGTGGCGGTTACCGCGCCGACCGATCCGGGCGCACGCATCGGCCTGCTGGCGCGCATCGAGAACCTGGAACTGACCCCGGGCAGCGCTCCGGCCAAGGTGGTGGTCAATTCGCGTACCGGCACCGTGGTCATCGGCCAGCAGGTGCGCGTGGGACCTGCCGCGATCTCGCACGGTTCGCTGACCGTGACCATCCAGGAAAACACCAACGTCAGCCAGCCCAATGCGCTGTCCGGCGGCCGCACCGTGGCCAGCCCGCAGTCGACCATCACCGCCACCAACGACGGCAGCCGCATGTTCAAGTTCAGCGGCGGCACCACCCTGGACGAGATCGTGCACGCGGTGAACGCCGTGGGCGCAGCACCAGGCGATCTCATCGCGATCCTGGAAGCCCTGAAGCAGGCCGGCGCATTGAGTGCCGAGCTCGAGGTGATCTGATATGCGCATCAATCCCGCATTCGATCTGCACCCGGCACAACAGAACGATCCGGCGAAGATCGACAAGGTCGCGCGCCAGCTGGAAGGCCAGTTCGCGCAGATGCTGGTCAAGAGCATGCGTGACGCCAGCTTCGGCGACTCGCTGTTCCCCGGCGAAAACAAGATGTTCCGCGAGATGTACGACCAGAAGATTGCCGAGGCGATGACCCGCGGCAAGGGCCTTGGCCTGTCTGGCATGATCAGCCGGCAGCTGTCCGGCCAGGCCGCCGATGGCCCGGCGCTGGATACCCGCGTGGACCCGGCCAAGGCCAGCCGTGCCTATCAGCTCAATGCACCGGCCAAGCCGGCACCGTCGCTGCCGCTGGAAGACGGCAGCCAGGCCGTGCGCCTTCTGCAGCAGATGGCCGCCGGCGCGCAGTCCGGCGCACACGCGGCGGTTGCACCGATGGAACAGGCGCTGGACCTGATCGCCGGGCGCGAAAGCAGCAGCATGCACCGCTCGCTGGGTACCGAAGATCCGTACATCGGCGGCCTGCAAGGCGAGGACTGGGCTGCCAACAGCGACCAGTGGGCGGCCACCGCCAGCAACCGCGGTACGGCCATCAGCCCGGCCGATGCGATGGCGACCCGTACCGCCGTCGCCCAGCTGGGCGAACACACCCCGGAAGGCTTCGTCGCCAGCATCTGGCAGCACGCGCAGCGTGCGGCCAAGGAACTGGGCGTGGATGCCCGCGCCCTGGTTGCCCAGGCGGCGCTGGAAACCGGCTGGGGCAAGCGCCACATCAAGCATGCCGACGGCAGCACCTCGCACAACCTGTTCGGCATCAAGGCCAATGGCTGGAACGGCCAGCGCGCCGTGGCCGGCACCCACGAGTACGTCGATGGCGTGCGCCGCAACGAGACCGCCAGCTTCCGCGCCTACAGTTCGCCGGCCGAGAGCTTTGCCGACTACGTGCGCCTGCTGAAGACCAGCCCGCGCTACCAGCAGGCCCTGCAGGCCGGCACCGACGTGCAGGGCTTCGCCCGTGGCCTGCAGCGCGCCGGCTATGCCACCGACCCGCGCTACGCGGCCAAGATCGCCGCGATCGCCGGCGGACCGACCATCGAGCGCGCCGTCAGCGCCGTGGCCGATGCCGGCTCGCGCCTTGGCCAGACCTTCGCCAGCACCGCAACCGCGGCGCTGGGTATCACCCGTCGTTGAGGAACCCCATGTCCAGCGTACTTTCCACCGGTACCGGTGCCCTGCTCGCCTTCCAGCGTGCGTTGGCGACCACCAGCCACAACGTGGCCAACCTCAATACCCCGGGCTACAGCCGGCAGAAGGTCAACTTCGCCACCGCTGATCCCCAGAACTACGGCTACGGCACGGTCGGCAACGGCACCCGCATCACCGACATCCGCCGTACCGCCGACCAGCTGGCGATCTCGCGCCTGCTCGACAGCAGCGGCGAGCTGGCGCGCCTGAAGCAGCTCTCCGGCATGGCCGACCGGGTCAATTCGTTGTTCTCCGACGCGGCAACCAACGTGTCCGGCGTCTGGTCGAAGTTCTTCGATTCGGTCAGCGGCCTGTCCTCCAATGCCGCCGGCACCGCCGACCGCCAGAACATGCTGGATGGTGGCAAGGCGCTGGCCAACCGCTTCGTGCAGCTCAACACCCACCTGAACAACCTCAACAGCGAGGTCAACAACGGCCTGCTGGCCGGTGCCACCGAGGTCAACCGGCTGGCGCAGGAGATCGCGCAGATCAACGGTGCGATCGGCACCAACATCGCTACCGCCGCACCGGACCTGCTCGACCGCCGCGACCAGTTGATCACCCAGCTGATCGGCTACACCGGTGGCACGGCGGTGATCCAGGACGGCGGCATCATGAATGTCTACACCGCCGGCGGCAACGCACTGGTGGTGGGCACCACGGCGACCAAGGTCACCACCGTGGCCGACCCGTACCAGCCCGAGCGCCTGCAGCTGGCGCTGGAAACGCAGGGCAACACCATCCGCCTCGACCCGAAGGCGGTCGGTGGCCAGATCGGCGGCCTGCTGGAATTCCGCGACACCGTGCTGACACCTGCCCAGGCCGAACTGGGCAAGCTGGCGGTAGGCCTGGCCGAGAGCTTCAACCAGGTGCATCACCAGGGCGTGGACCTGTATGGCCAGCTGGGGGGTGACTTCTTCAACATCGGCAACCCGCGCGTCACCGCCAACAATGCCAACACCGGCACCGCCAGCCTCAGCGCCAGTTATGGCGACCTCGGCAAGCTGGACGCGCAGAACGTGGTGCTGCAGTTCGATGGCACCAACTGGAAGGCCAGCCGTGCCGACACCGGTGCCAACGTTCCGCTGACCGGCACCGGTACGGCCGCCGATCCACTGGTGATCAACGGCGTCAAGCTGGTGGTCGGCGGTACCCCGGCGGCCAACGACCGCTTCCTGCTGCAGCCGACCGCAGGCGTGGCGGGCAGCATGGAAGTGGCGATCACCGATCCGTCGCGCATCGCCGCTGCCGCGGCGGTGAAGGGCGCGGCGGCGACGTCCAACACGGGCACCGGCAAGCTGAGCGGTGTCACCGTCAGCGATTCGACCAACGCCAACCTGCGCAATCCGGCCGCGATCGTGTTCACCTCGGCCACCACCTATACCATCGATGGGGGCCCGCCGCAGACCTATACTCCCGGCCAGACCATCAGTGCCAATGGCTGGAGCTTCGTGCTGGACGGTGCGCCGAAGGTTGGCGACACCTTCAACATCACCCCGACTCCGGCGGGCTCGTCGGACAACAGCAACGCCTCCAGGCTGTCCAAGGTGGAGAGCGCCAAGGCATTCAACAGCGGCACGGTCACCCTCAACGGCGCCCTGGGTGGCCTGACCACCCAGGTCGGTGCAGCCGCCCGCTCGGCCGAGTATTCGCTGGAAGCGCAGCTGGTGATCAATGACAAGGCGCAGGAAGCACGCGATGAAGTATCCGGCGTCAATCTGGACGAAGAGGCGGCCGACATGCTTCGCCTGCAACAGGCCTACCAGGCAGCCTCGCAGCTGATCTCCACCGCCGACAGCATGTTCCAGACCATCCTGGGAGCCGTCCGTCGATGAGCAGCCGTATCTCCACAAGCATGATGTTCAACCAGTCCGTGTCGCTGATGATGGCCAAGCAGGCCAAGCTCAGCCACCTGGAGCAGCAGATCGCCACCGGCAGCAAGATCGTCAGCGCCAAGGACGATCCGGTTGCCGCTGGTGCGGCGGTCGGGCTTGACCGCAGCCTGGCCGCACTGGACCGGATGAAACTGAATGCCGGCAACGTGCAGAACCGACTGGGCGTACAGGAGAACACCCTGGCCCAGGTCAACGACCTGATGGCGCGCGTCAACGACCTGACCATCCAGGCCAGCAATCCGGCGCTGGGCGCCGCCGACAAGAAAACGCTGATCACCGAACTGAACCAGATCCGCGAGGGCCTGTTGTCGCTGGCCAACGCCGACGACGGCACCGGCCGCTACGTGTTCGGCGGCACCAACGATGGCGATCCGCCGTTCGCCAAGATCAATGGCAAGGTGGTCTACCGTGGCGACCAGACCCAGCGCCAGATTGAAGTCGGCCCCGATACCTATGTGCGGGATGCCCTGCCCGGCAGCGAAATCTTCATGCGCATTCCTACCGGCGACGGCTTCGTCGATGGTGTTGCCGCGGCCGGCAATACCGGCAACGGCGTGCTGACCAACATCACCCGCGATGGCAGCGACAGCTGGAACGGCCAGTCCTTCAGCATCCGCTTCACCGCCGCCGACCAGTACCAGGTACTGGACGGCGCTGGCAACGTGACCGGCACCGGCACGTTCAAGGCCGGTGACAACGTGGAAGTCAACGGTGTCCGCCTGCAGATCACCGGCGCACCCGCTGCCGGTGACAGCTTCAACGTGAAGCCGGCCACCAGCCGCGACATCTTCGACACCATGGACAAGCTGATTGCCGCGCTTGATGCCGACACCGGCACCACCGCCAAGATGAGCGCGCAGCAGAACGAACTGCAGAGCGCCCTGCGCGATGTGGCCCGTGCGTCGGAGCGGATGATCGATTCGCGTGCGGCCGGCGGTGCGCAGCTGAAGGCACTGGACAATGCCGCCGACATGCGTGAAGCCAACAGCGTGACCCTGAAGACCACGTTGTCGCAGATGCGCGACCTGGACTATGCCGATGCACTGAGCCAGTACCAGCTGCAGAGCACCGCGCTGCAGGCGGCACAGACGATCTTCTCGCAGATGCAGTCGATGTCGTTGTTCAACAAGATCCGCTGACGCATCTCCTGCGTCACCCCTGAAAGGCCGCGATGCCCTGCATCGCGGCCTTTTTCGTTTCTGCGTGCCCGTTCCGTCGCGCTCGCCGGGCGTGGGCTGGCGCTACCGGAAACATGCTGCACGCATTTTCCGTGATTGCCCATCAAGCCAGGCCCTGCCCCGCCGATACC